>NZ_JAVJUO010000097.1:0-19134 GCF_040220555.1 Coleofasciculus sp. C1-SOL-03 | reverse complement strand
CCCATCCAATAAGATGCTATCGGTCGCCCGAATTACTATCTGACCGGCATTTCCTTCTCCCGAAGTAGTTGCATCAATTTGAGCGCCAGTATTTAAAGTTAAAGAGCCACTCTCAATTTCCACACCCCGAGAATTCCCCTTGGCTCCCGATGCCACTGTACTAAAAACACCACTGCCAAATCCTTGACTAGATTCCCCATCCAATAAAATGCTATCATTTGCCAGAATTACTATTTTACCTGCATCTCCTTCTCCAAAGGTAGTAGCATCAATTAAAGCGCCGTTGGTTACACTTAAAGAGCCACTCTCAATTTCTACTCCTCCAGAATTACCCTTGGCTTCCGGCTGCACTTGACTAGCAACACCACTGATGTTTCCTTGACTAGTTTCCCCATCGAATAAGATGCTATCATTTGCCAGAATTACTATCTTACCTGCATCTCCTTCTGCAAATGTAGTGGCAGAAATTACAGCGCCGTTGGTTACACTTAAAGAACCACTTTCAATTTCCACTCCTCCAGAATTCCCCTTGGCTCCCGATGCCACTGTACTAAAAACACCACTGCCGAATCCTTGACTAGATTCCCCATCGAATAAGACGCTATCATTTGCCAGAATTACTATCTTACCTGCATCTCCTTCTCCAAATGTAGTGGCATCAATTACAGCACCGTTGATTGCACTTAAAGAGCCACTCTCAATTTCCACGCCCCCAGAATTCCCGTTGGCTCCCGATGCCACTGTACTAAAAACACCACTAGAGAATCCTTGACTAGCTTCCCCGTCCAATAAGATGCTATCATTTGCCAGAATTACTATCTTACCTGCATCTCCTTCTCCAAATGTAGTGGCATCAATTACAGCGCCATTGGTTGCAGTTAAAGAGCCACTAAAAATTTCCACTCCTCCAGAATTACCCTTGGCTCCTAGTTGCACTGTACTAAAAACACCACTGGGGAATCCTTGACTATCTTCTCCATTCAATAAAATGCTATCGGTTGCCCGAATGACTATCTTACCTGCATCTCCTTCTCCAAAGGTAGTGGCATCAATTCGAGCGCCATTGGTTGCGGTTAAAGAGCCACTAAAAATTTCCACTCCTCCAGAATTTTCCTTGGCTCCCGGTGCCACTTGACTAAAAACACCACTGGGGAATCCTTGACTATCTTCTCCATCCAATAAAACGCTATCGGTTGCCCGAATTACTATCTTACCCGCATCTCCTTCTCCTAAAGTAGTGGCATCAATTTGAGCGCCATTCGTCAGAGAAAGCGAGGACGCTGTAATCCTGACATCTCCTCCGTTTCCTGTGGCTCCAGCTCCAACATTATTACTAATAACCCCTTCGGCTACAACCACGGTTCCAGTCGCATCAATGGTAATATCTCCAGCTTGAGCATCGACTGAACCTGAGAATATTCCCGCCAAGAGTTGACTATTGCCAATAAACAAATCTCTAGGATAAATAACAATATCACCCCCACCGGCTTCTGCCACATCAATAATGCTATCAAAAATTGCGATATCGGTTCGCACCAAATCTGCTGGAAAATCCAACCCTAAACTCCCATTCTCAACCACTAATCCCAACTCTCCCGGTGCGCCGACTCCTGCTAATTCCACTCTGCCACCGAAGGCTTCTAAAGTACCACCATCAATTAATAGTTCCCCCGTTGAAGTCGCATCTGGTGCTATATTTCCCCCCACAAGTAACAAACTTTCTCCCGACGGTACAGATAGAGAACCTCTCACCTCAATTGAACTCACTCCTTGAGCCGCCAATTGATTAAAGAAAAGCGCATCTGGGTTAACGGTGAGTAAAGGCGGAGCCTCTGGTTCAGTTGCACTAAAAACGCCTTGATTACCAAACCCAATGGCATTAGCTGTAGAGGCGACAAAGGAACCGCCAACATCTAACTGGGCATTCTCCCCAAAAACAATTCCATTGGGATTAATTAAAAACAGATTTGCCGTGCCATTTGCCAGAATTAAGCCATCAATATTCGATAGATTAGAACCCGTTACCCGACCCAAAATGTTCTGAATATCTAAAGCATTATTAAAGAATGCGGCTCCTCCTGTCTCCACGGAAAACTCTTCAAAACTGTGGAACAGATTTCCTCCTCGCACCGTTCCCCCTTCTATCAGGCAAATTGGACACCCGGTTACCTGAGAATTGACTGGAAGTGTATTATCCGCCTCAATTTGGCTTTTAGCTGGACTGATTGCTGCCAGAACGCTAAGGGCGATACTGCTGACATGGCAAAGGTAACGGATGATTGGTTTCATTTTTCTCCTATCCTTTGAGTGGGAAGACTGGTTAATTAATATTTTACTATGATGAATGGCGTTTCTCATATAACGAGGTAATTAGGTTTGGGCGCAGTTCCTTGCGCCCCGACATAAATTTTGTTACATCACGCGCTTGTAAACGGCTATAGACTTCAACAAAATATACAGGAAAGCAGATGATTTAAACTATATTATGATGGCGTTTATCTGAGATATGACACGATTTATTTTTATGCCATTCATCCGCAAATAACTCAAGTTATTGGCTAAAAACGCAAGTCGTATAAAGACGACGAAAACGGGTGTATTAGGACTTCCGTAGCTACACCATATATAGGGCTAAATGTGCGTTACGCTTCGCTTTCCTCACGATGGCGGCGTGACACAGCTAAAATTGTGGAATAGACCTTACCATTGAACCGGGCGCAAAGCTTTGCGCCCCTACGGTTTCCGGGCGTAATTCTAATTCATCAAATAAGGTGTGCCACGCCACTACTGGACTGACACCGCTAAAATTGTGGGATAGATTTGACGTTTAAACCGGGCGCAAGCCTTGCGCCCCTACAATTCTAATCCACCAATTAAGGTGTGCCACGCCACTACAAATATAGGCTTTGCGTAAGTTCTATATCTGTCAACTTTGCCTAAAACTCTGATTGAGTCAGCTTTAGCTGATTTAAGCGTTTAGCCTTGGGTTTAAACCCAAGGCTGGTTAATGGGACAGGTACAAGCTCTGAGTTTAACGTGAATTAATCGGCATTAGTCCTAGTTCAGAGACTTGACGAACTTAGACAGTGATAAAGTCAGCCGATGTCAATAAACCACTAGAATCAACATAAGCAATGATTTCAGATCCTAAACCAATTCGCGTTCCGTTATTCATGGAAATACCACTGACTGTACCTGTGTATGAACTCAAACTGTAACTTGACAGTGAGCCATGAATCTGGAGCTTGTCGAAATCAGTTTCACCGAAGTAACTATATCGGTCGAAATCGTCAATGACGGCGTAATCGAGTCCAGCACCGTTATAATAGATTGAGCTACTGGTGCCGAGAATAATCCGATCGCTAGCACCATAGTCACCTGGGTTGATGATATCGATTTCACCCGCACCGTCTAAGATACTGTTGGTTCCGCTCAACGTATCGGAACCGCTGCCCCCAACGAGGGTATCGTTACCCCCTGCACCAGTGAGCGTATCGTTTCCAGTACCACCAGCAAGATTATCATCACCAAAATTGCTAGAGGAATCATCACCTGTCAGGCGATCATTTCCACTACCACCGAGTAAAATATCGTTACCGGCTTCTCCTTGAAGGGTATCATTACCATCACCGCCATCCAAGCGATCGCCAATCGTATCAACAGCACCCAAAGTATCGGAGTCAAGGTAATCATTGCCGCTACCACCAATTAGAGTATCCGCACCCCCTTGACCATAAAGATAATTGTTAGAACTATTACCACTGATACTGTTGTTGAGGCTGTTGCCTCGTCCGGAAGAAGCCGTGCCAGTCAGTGTCAGATTTTCCAGGTTATTTCCCAGGGTGTAACTGATCGAGGAATAGACGCGATCGCTGCCTTGGTTGGCGTATTCTGTAACTGTATCACCTGTAGAATCAACTACGAAACGGTCATTACCCGTACCGCCATACATGCGATCGCTACCTGTACCACCATTGAGGTAATCATTTCCGGAACTGCCACTGAGGGTGTCGTTGCCTGTGCCGCCATACATGCGATCGCTACCTGTGCCGCCATTGAGGTAGTCGTTGCCTGAGCTACCCGATAGGTAATCATTGCCAGCATAGCCTAATAGGTAATCATTGCCAGCATAGCCGTAGAGGTAATTGTTAGAACTATTACCACTGATACTGTTGTTGAGGCTGTTGCCTCGTCCGGAAGAAGCCGTACCAGTCAGTGTCAGACTTTCCAGGTTATTTCCCAGGGTGTAACTGATCGAGGAATAGACGCGATCGCTGCCTTGGTTGGCGTATTCAACAACCACATCACCTGTAGAATCAACCACGAAGCGGTCATTACCCGTGCCGCCATACATGCGATCGCTTCCTGTGCCACCCGACAGGTAATCATTGCCAGCATAGCCATACAGGTAATCATTACCACGCATTCCCGAAAGACTATTATTAGAAGCGTTGCCAAATAACGAATCATTACCATCGCCAGTGAACACGTTTTCAATTCCGGAAACGGTGATGGCAACATCATCAATCGAGCCTGTCCCTGTAGTCAGGTTAACGGTACTGTTTGAATCTACTGCAGCCGCATTAATTGTGTCTGTGCCGATTCCACCATTGATCGATGTCCTGTGTCCAAACAGTCCATCATAGTTGGAATATTCCTCGTTGGAATATTCCTCAGTAAAGATAAAGGTATCATTATTCGAGGCTGCCTGACCGTAGAACGTGATATCAATGTCGTTGACTGTAATCGGTGATATCGTGTTACTGTCTGTGTCAAAGAACTGAACCGTCCAAGTTCCCAGGGTGTCTTCGCCACGAAACTGGTTGGAGAAGAACTCCCAGCGCCCAGAACCGAATCCACCCGTAGAACTGCCGTTGTTCTCACCGCTATTGTCAATCAGAATGCTCGAGGTTCCATCCGGTGAAAGGAGTCGAAGTTCTAAGTCGCCGAGGTCATGCCATTGGGTGAAGTTGACGTCAACTTCGACATGCTCAATCTCAATATTGCTGTTGATGAATTGGCTGAACGAGGTTCCGCTAATGCCACTGCTAATCGTTGTCGAAGTATTCAGGAAATCCCTGAATACAGTAGTATCATTGGCACTGGTCTGGGAGTTACTCCCCCAAGTCTCGGCTAAACGCACCGCTGCCTTGGCATCAACTAAACCAAAGCCATAATCGTTGGAGAAGTGCAAACCACCACCATTCCAGTTGTTAGCCCCGTTAAACGACCAGGCATATTCCTCAGAACCCCTGGTGTCAGAACCGACATTGGAACCAACATGGCGTGCAGAATAGGCAAGAATCTCCTGCACATCGCGCCAGCCAAGATTCGGATTAGCCTCCAGCATCAGCGCCACCACACCAGACACCATCGGTGTTGCTGCCGAGGTGCCATTAAAAGTCGATGTGTAGTCGCCAGATTTGTAGCCTGCACTGCCCGTGCGATCTGTTGTCACAACCTGACCGGGTGTGCCAAAGGCTGAGACGAGGACTGACGCACCATGACTGCTGTAGGATGAGACAAATCCATTTTGATCCACAGCAGCTACAGAGATCGTATGTGGGTTCGCATTCCAAGACATAGCGTTGGTATCAAAATTGGAGCTGCGTCTGTTCCCAGCGGATTTCACCAAGATTGTACCGAGTCCATCACGTCCAAAAATGGCGGCATTGTCAATAGCAGTATTCAACGCTGCCATCTGTGCTGAATCCCGACCCACATCGAAGTAACTATACGTGCTGAAGCTCATGTTAACTACATCAGCTTCACGATTTATACCCAACTTCTGCTCTAGCCCGGATGCATTATTGATTGCCTCAGTTGCACGTTGCACAAGAGTGTTATCGTAGTTAATCCCAAAGCCGAAAATGGTAGCGTCATAAGCTACACCCACGCCGCCGATACCGTTACCTTCATTTGCACCAATGATGCCAGCCACCGCAGTACCGTGGCGATCGCTACTAAGACCACTGGGATCAGTATCATTGTCCCGGAAATCCCAGTCTTTGGCGACTGAGTAGTTACCATCAAGATCAGGATGGGTGCGCTGAACCGCATCATCGATCACAGCGACTTGAACACCAGCGCCAGTATAGTCGTCCCAGACATCGACTACATTAAGATCGAGAAGACCAGGTGTTGTGTTTCGGAGGTGCCACTGGTTGGAAAACAGTGGATCTGAAGGTATAGTTGCCATTGTACTTTTCCTTTACGTAAATTACTTTGTGTGTCTGCCGTATCTCGGCGGACATTCTCTCCAAATCTGAATTAGAGGGGTGAAATAGAGATAAAATTCAAGTTTGTAGATTGTTGTGATGTGTGTTTTGGAAACATCTGAATATTTCCTAGCTATTGTGATGGAGGTTTCATGTTTAATTCCTCCTTGACTTCACTTACAATTGCCATTGTGCTGGTAAAATCAACGGCAGAGTTGAGGAAAAATAGGTAGTATGAAAATTAAGTGAATTCAGGATAATTCAGGATAATTCAGGATAATTCAGGTTTCAGTCATATATATAGGGTTTACCGGTGTGGTGAGGTACATGATCAGGGCTGGGGATGAGGGCGCAATGATGGTGTCCCTACAGGGTGTACCTCACGCAATTGGGAACTGCGATAAACCTCCCACGGCTAGGTTGTGATAGCTTTTGATATCTTCTGATAGTAATAACCCGACTAAAGTTGATACCTAACGGGGGGTTCTGCACCAAGAATTCCCTTTTTAATAGACATAGATGAGACACGAAAAGGTAGGCGCACCATCCTTGCGCCCCCACAGAATAAACGCGATAACCCCTAACCGTTAAGGATGCTCGACCATGAAATTTAACCGAGAACAGGCAGTACAAATAGCCAAGCAAGTTGTATCCGATCAAACCCACCGCAGCTTAACCGATGTTGAAGTAGTCGTTCTCAAAGGAGCTTGGGATAGACAAGACTACGATCAAATTGCGGCACAAAATCAATATTCGACCAGTTATCTTGGTCAAGATGTCGCCCCAAAACTGTGGAAAACCTTAAGTGAAGCCTTAGGTAAACGAGTCAAAAAAAGTAACTTAAAACAAGTTTTAGAGGCATATTGGCAACAGAAAATGGCGGCTACTGACTCAACCAATCCCCTCTGCCAAAATCATAATTATCCTTTGCCTTCAGCCTCCCCAAAACAGCAGAGTACAGAGTTATGCCCAACCAATCCCGAAGCACCAGCCGCCTTGACACCTGATCGCTATGTGGAGCGCTCTCCCTTAGAAACCATCTGCGCGAAAACCCTATCCCAACCGGGAGGGCTGGTACGGATTAAAGCACCTAGCCTCATGGGTAAAACATTTCTCGTGACTCGCGTGTTGGCTCAACTCGCCACTCAAGGCTACCGCACCGCTAGTGTAAGCTTGAACCTAGCAGATAGCAGCAAACATTTCACCAATTTGGATAAATTCTTACGCTGGTTGTGTATTAATTTGACTCACGAACTCCATTTACCCAATGAGTTAGACGAATATTGGGATGAGGAAGATATGGGATCTAAGGTGAGCTGCACCACCTACTTTGAAGACTATCTCCTAGCCAACGCCAATACCCCCTTAATTCTCTGTTTCGATGATGTGGATTTGCTCTTCCCCCATCCCGAAGTTTATGAAGACTTTTTTGGACTCCTGCGTTCCTGGTATGAAAAAGCCAGGAGTCGTCAGCGCTGGAAAAAATTACGATTAATTATTGTCCATTCAACGGATGTGTATATTCGCTTAAATATTAATCAATCTCCCTTTAATGTTGGCTTACCTATAGAACTATCCGATTTTACCCCAGAACAGGTACAAACTTTTGCCCAATACCATGAACTCAAACCCGATATTACCCTAATCCAACCCCTAATGCAGATGGTGGGAGGACATCCATATCTCTTGGAGCAAGCCTTTGCTCACCTGAAAAATCATCCAGAAATTACCCTAGAGCAGCTCCTAGCAGAAGCCCCCACGGAATCCGGAATCTACAAGAGCCATTTGCGGGAAAACTGGTTACATCTGCGATCGCATCCTGAACTCGCTACAGCATTTAAACAGGTGGTAACAGCAATCACCCCGATCCAACTGGAACCTATATCAGCCTATCAACTCCAAAGCCTGGGATTGATCAAACTATCGGGGAATCAAATAGAGCCGCATTGTAATTTATATCGTTTGTATTTCCGTCAGTATTTGGGAGACATTGAATGAATCCTGAACTCAACTCAACGTACAGGTATCAAATTGGTGGCAGTTTACCCCCAGATTCTTCAACCTACGTGGTGCGACAGGCAGATTCAGACTTATTTAACGCCTTATTAGCCGGGGAATATTGCTATGTTCTAAATTCCCGACAAATGGGTAAATCCTCGTTGCGAATCCGTACCATGGACAAACTACAAGCCCAAGGAATTGTCTGTGCCGAGATTGAACTCACTGGAATTGGTAGCCAACAAATTACGGCACAGCAATGGTACGGTGGGATTATTCAAGAACTGATCAGTGGTTTCGACTTGTCGATCAATCGACGCCATTGGTTACGCGATCGCGAGGATCTTTCCCCAGTACAACGGTTGAGTGAATTTATCGAAACCCTGTTGCAGCAAATCCCCCAAAACATCGTCATTTTTATCGATGAAATTGATAGTATTCTCAGCTTAAAATTCCTCACCGATGAATTTTTTGCCCTAATCCGCAACTGCTATGATAAGCGAGCCTCTAAACCTGACTATAAACGCCTTACTTTTGCTCTATTAGGCGTCGCCACGCCATCGGATTTAATCCAAGATAAAAATGCTACTCCTTTTAACATTGGTCGCGCCATCGAACTCAGAGGCTTCCAATTCCATGAAAGTGGCGCTTTAGTCGCTGGATTGGTTTGTCGTTCTAATCATCCTCAAGCCCTGTTAAAAGAAATATTATATTGGACAGGAGGACAACCATTTCTAACCCAGAAACTCTGTTGGCTTATCGCTCAGTTTGGTTTTGTTCAAAGTCAGGAAGTTGACAGTATTCCCCCTGGTGAAGAATCCAACTGGTTAGAACAGTTTGTACAAAAGCAGATTGTCGAACATTGGGAAGCCCATGATGATCCAGAGCATCTAAAAACTATTCGCGATCGGATTTTGCGGAATGCTCGTGACAGTGAACGATTGCTATTATTATACCAACAAATTCTCCAATATGGAAAAATTGCCGCCATAAATTCTGATGAACAGATGGAATTACGGCTATCGGGAATAGTCACTAAACAAGAGAGTTATTTACGAGTTTATAATCCCATCTACGAATCTGTCTTTAATTGCAATTGGGTGAGGACTAAGCTGATCGGGTTGAGAATATCGCCAATCCGGGTAGACAAGGCAACCGAAAAAAAGACAAAAATTCCCGAAGATCTCAAGGAGATTCAACCGGAATCATGGAACAATCCTCCAGAAGCAATTCCAATTTCCCAAATTCCTCCATCGGAGAGCCAAGTATTATCTGTAGACTCGCGGAAAGAACCGTGGTGGTGGGTTGGGTTAAGGGTACTAATCGCCAGTGCGATCGCGTCGAGTCTGGTTTTAGGGGTGCGATCGCGCGGTTGGTTGGAGTCTTGGGAACTGCAAGTCTTTGATCACCTGATGCGGTTACAACCCCAGGAAGAACCTGATGAACGACTCTTAATTGTGGAGATTACCGAAAAAGACGTTCAGGCTCAACCCGCAACCGAACGAGTAGGTGCGTCTCTCTCGGATCGCGCCTTGGCTGAACTCCTGGCTAAATTAGAGTCATATCAACCCCAAACCATTGGCTTAGACATTTATCGCGATCGCCCAGTAGACGCTAATTATCCCCAATTAGCCCAAGCTATGAAAACGAGCGATCGCTTGTTTACCATTTGCCATTACGGTAATCCTGGGGTGATACCGCCACCGGAAGTGTCAGGGGAACGCCAAGGCTTTAATAATGTAATCCTGGATACCGATGATATTCTGCGTCGTCATCTTCTCGCCGTTTCTGACGCCTCACCCTGTCAAAATCAATACGCTTTTAGTATACAAGTTGCTGGTCATTACTTAGCAGATAAAGGAATTGAGCCAAAACTGAATCCAGATGGGTATCTCCAGTTTGGTTCAACAGTCTTTAAAACCTTAGATACAAACACTGGCGGTTATTCGACGATCAATTCCAGTGGTCACCAAATCTTACTCAATTACCGCGCCACGAATCAGATTGCTGAGACAATTACGCTCACAGACGTTCTCAATGGTCAACTCAATCCTGAACAGGTAAACAATCGTATTGTTCTAATTGGTACCACGGCTCCCAGTTTTAACGATCATCGTTGGCTGACTCCCTACAGTAAAGGACAAGGAACCGTTCAAACCATGACGGGGATAGAAATTCAAGCCCAGATGGTCAGTCAAATTCTCAGTGCTGTTTTAGATCAGCGACCCCTGATCTGGTGGTGGTCAGAACCCATTGAGATCCTGTGGATTTGCGGCTGGTCTTTAATCGGCGGACTCCTCGCCCAAAATTCCCACTCACCGCGAGGGTTCCTGGTTCGAGGCGGAGTCGCGATCGCTATTTTATATGGAAGCGGCTGGGTGCTTTTCCTGCAAGGCGGTTGGATACCCCTCGTTCCCGCCGCTTTAGCCTTGGTGATGAGTGGCGGTGTACTGCTGGTTGTCTCTCGGTTTAAATAACACCTCTATGCCTCAACCATCCATTTTAACTTTAATTTTGCCCCCCTACTTCTGACTGATCACTGTTTTCGGATGGTGGGGAAGAACCCGCCGGACATTGAATCGTATTCTCCACCACTTCCGGTTGACTAGGAGGCGTTTGTGACGGTTGATTCGTTTGGCAAATTTGATCAGTCGTCGATTCGCCAGTGACAAACACCGCTCCGGTATAACTCCTTAAATCCGGTTTTTTGGCTTGCGCCGTAACCAGCGCCTGCTGTTGATTCGCGGAGACGATCTGATACTGGTAAGATTCAGGTTGTGATTGCAAGGGAATTGCCAACTCCTCGAAGCTAGAGGCAAATTGTCCATGTTGTAAATAGAAAATTTGTTGGCTTTTATTCACCGAATTAATAAACGATTTTGCCTCTAATTCCCCCGCTAAATCAATCGGCGGCAAAGGTGAGGGGGTCAGGACAGTGTGGGTGGGTAAGATCGGTTGAGGTTCATTGGGAGATAGAGTAGATTTTGCCTGTTGATTCTCTGGGGTGGACTCGTTATCGTTGGCGGTGTCCGTGGATGGAGAAGACACCTGATTAGAAAACGGACGCTGTTGCCAATACACATACAAAGGAGTCACCGCTACTGCAACAATCAGCACAACAATGCCTGCTATCCATTTTGCTTTTTTCCCGTTCAGCAGATTGAGCCAATTTGATTGAATCGGTTTTTTGGCTGGGGAGAAGGATTTAGAGGGATTGGACTTGGACGCAACCGTTCTCCGGGGACTCGTCTGCGATTCATCCTTAATAATCTGCGTTGGTGCGTCCGGAGCATAATCCCATTGCGCCGTAGCATCTTGGTTATCAAGATTTGCCTCTGATATGGGATTATTGACCGATGAATTTCGAGGATGTTTGCGCGATGTCGCTGCCGAATTTTCTCCGGTTCCGGTCAACGATTGGGCAGAATTTCTCATGCCCGACTGATCCGTTGCTCCGCTAGTTTTCCTTAACATCCGAGTGGGCATATCGGTCAATTTTGACTCTGGGGTTTTCCCCCGTTGCCCAAGGTTCCCTTTCCCAGCAGGGAATGTAATGATACCGGAATTGTAATGACTTAAATTATTCAGATCAGCTAGAACGGCTGTGACGGAACGGTAACGCTGACGGAAGTCATAGCGCACCATTTTATCAATGACATAACCAAGTCCTGGGCTAATATTCAGTTGATTGCGCCAGCTAAATTCACTGGTTTCAGGGTCTTGGGGCAAGTGTTTGGGGTGTAATCCGGTCAATGCTTGGAGACCAATCATCCCCACCGCATAGATATCACTGCTAAAGCGAGGTTTTCCGGCTAATTGTTCGTTGGGCATATAGCCGGCTGAACCAATGGCAATCGTCAGCGCTGTTGGTTCATGGGTTTCCACGGGTTGAGTACTGATTTGTTTAACCGCGCCAAAATCAATTAAAACAATTTTATTATCGGATTGGCGTTTGATGATATTGGCAGGTTTAAGATCCCGGTGAATCACTTGATGCTGGTGAACAAATTCCAGAATCTTTAAAATCTCTTGTAATAGCCGAATAACAATTGCTTCTTTTAATGGCTTACCCTGGGGCAAAAGTTTAGAGAGACTATCCCCTTCGATAAATTCTTGGACTAAATAAAATTCTTGATTTTCTTCAAAGTGAGCAAACAGTCGGGGAATTTGCTCATGGTTTCCTAATTTGTACAGAACCTCAGCTTCGGTATTGAATAAACGTCTTGCTGTCTGCAACATCGCCGAATCAGTGGTTTTTGGCTTCAGTTGCTTGACAACACACCAAGGATGACCTGGTAATTGTTGATCTGCTGCGAGAAAGGTGGTTCCAAACCCACCCGCTCCAAGCTGACGAATAACGCGGTAGCGCCCACTAAGTATAATATCGGTCATGAGAGTTGTATCTAGGTTGTCAGCAAAAGCCATCTGATCAAACGAAACTGCAATTTGCACATTAGTCTAACTTCATTGTCGCTGCTAATCCGGCAAGGTAACAATCAATCGGTGTTGAGTGCATCACGAATTCCCTCCATGTTTGCTGTTCGCGCCTTTATTCACTGTATGGCATCCTAGTGCAAGAAGACGGAAATAACTGTGAACAGCTACTATCTCTCCCAGCTCCCAGACGTAGCATGCTACGTCTCTACATTGTTCATCGTATCTACGAAGCTGCTCAAGTATTTCCAAGGGCGCTGCACTAGCACCCAGCATCGGTCAAAG
Organism: Coleofasciculus sp. C1-SOL-03; assembly: GCF_040220555.1. NCBI lineage: Bacteria > Bacillati > Cyanobacteriota > Cyanophyceae > Coleofasciculales > Coleofasciculaceae > Coleofasciculus > Coleofasciculus sp. C1-SOL-03. The sequence continues at coordinate 6,199 of NZ_JAVJUO010000097.1, read as the reverse complement.
CGCTTGGCGAGCCAAGCGATGAGCGCTTCCTTGCTGAAGTTGGATTCGATAGACTTTTGCACCCCTCCTTTCTCAGGATAATCGCAATCGGGCGATCATTGAAAGGCTTACTCTATCACAAGGTCTATCATAAGTACCCCATTGAGTATTCTCAGTGTGACCGATCGCGGTCGCGATGGGTTTGAGTTCAGCCCTTGGCTGGCAATGATCTGGATCACTGCTTTTTAGTTTATCCAGAGTAACCGCTAGAGTCAGTCGAAGATTGCTGCTGATAGGCTAGATACACCGCCTCAAGAAAGACATTTGCCGTCACCTTTTGAGGCACATTTTCCAGATCAATGATGTCTTTCACCTGACTCGCCAGTTGTCGGCTTAACTGCGTGCGGGATTGTGGTGTCATCCCTCCACGTCGTTGCAAATACTCTCGAATGACGGCAAAATCATCGGGTAATAAGCGAGATAAATCAGCTTGAGTCTGGAGTTGATTTGCCAGAGTTGTGGCTGATTCCGATACGGAAAAGTTGGCGGCGGTAATAGGTTGTTCTTCCTGAATCACTAAAGTTCCAGCAACCCAATCTCCAATCCGCTTTTCGCGTTTTCCTAAGGCGATGAAAAATACTCCCAGAAAAAATAAATCATCAACAGGTCGTAGTAAAGCCCGTAACGTGGCTTGTTGAAGTCTCACGGGTCTGCCATCATCGCGAATGACGCGAATTTTCACATAGCGCTTTCCTGGCGTTTGCCCTTGCCATAAGGTTTCAAAGAAAACAAAGTAACCGACATAGATAAAAAAGTAAAGTAAAAGTTGGATGGAAATTAACCAAAGCTCTAACTGGGTTTCACTGCCGATTAAATCTTCAATAACACCAATAAATTGAATCGATAAAAATGCCCAAGCAAGTAGGAAAACAATGAGAATTAAGCCCCAAACAATATAGTCAATTAACAGGGCATAGGCTCGATTGCCGATTCCGGCGAGCGTGAATTCTAGTTCAACACTTTCTGGAGTTTGCAGCGTGACTCGGTTAAAAAATCGCATGGCAGATAGAATTCATAAGTTTAGCGTAGCTGCATTCCCAAACCTTCTCGACGACTGCGGAGGTCATAGTAAACCACAGCTTTAATGGCTTGCCAGAAGGGTAAGAGCAATGCACCACTTACTAATCCCAAAACATATCCCACAATAATTGAAAGTATTTGAAACCCGACTGATGTTGGTTCTGCCGCTACAACCCTCAATAAAACCCCCTGAAGTATACTGACAATGATTTGAACAATAATATAGATAGGGATTGAAATTAAAAAGGCAACAGTTAGCGTTAAAAAAACTCTCCCCACATGATTTTTAGTCAAACTCCAACTCCGTTGTATAGTTTGACTTGCCGTTATATCTTCTTCTATAGCCAAGGGAACTTCATACATAAATAACCTTGTAAAAATTCGGATAATTACACTTAATGCTATACCGAATAGTATAATGGCTATCAATCCTAAAACGACTAAGATTGCCATATTATCCTGTACGGAAACTGCCAGAAATCCACCCAGGATACCCAGAACTAACGCAATGAGATAGAACCCAATCCATATCCCAAAACTTAAAAGTAAAAACAGGAGATAAGCCCGCAAAAAAATCCAGAGTTTCGGGCTGACTTGACGGCGAGCATCTCTAGCGCTTTCGGGTTGATTGGTTAATTCACAAAAGGCTAATCGCGAGATAAGTGCCGAGTTGACCATATATTTAGCCATGCCATAAACAAACAGGACTAAACCCGCCGGAATCAGTAATCCTAAAATGGCTGGATTTGCTTGATCATAAATCAACACCAGCGGAATAGGAATTAGGATGACAAATGGCAATAACGCCCACAACGTTGCTCGGCAAGCAATACCAAAATAGACTTTCAGGTGATCGCGATACAACCGCAAGCCAGCGCTAACCACATTACCCACACTCAGGGGTCCCATGGATTGGCGGGGGTCGGGATTCTGGGACATTGGCTAAACATCTCCTGATCGGTGAAAGGCTGAATTTAAAGCTATCTTAAGCTAAGTTAGGCAGAATCTTCAGTGAAATTTCATGAATATTCAACGTTGGATTGCGCGGCGGGAACCCAATTGGAAACGGTTGGATACTCTGTTGCGGCAAGTGGAAAAAAAAGGGTTAAAGTCATTACAGGCGGGGGAAATTCGGGAACTGGCGAGTTTATATCGTTCGGTATCGGCGGATTTAGCCCGGGCGAGAACCAACCAGGTGGGAACTCTCCTGGTGCAAGATTTACAACGGTTGACCTCTCGCGGCTATAACCAAATATATCAAGGATCTCGACGTCAGGAATGGCAAGCCGTGTGGCAGTTTTGTCGCTGGGGGTTTCCAGAGGTGGTGCAGCGCACCTGGGGTTACACCGCCATAGCTACAGGGATTTTTTTAGGGGCGGCGCTGGTGGCGTGGTGGTTGGCTTGGACTGATCCGGTGTTTATGTCGCTGGTGGTTCCGGATCATTTGATCGAGAAGGTGCGCGATCGCGGAGAATTATGGATGGGTTCGATTGTGGGCATTGAACCCTTAGCCTCTAGCAATATTATGATTAACAATATCCGCGTCTCCTTTGGCGCGGTGGCGGGTGGCATTACAGCCGGTGCTTATACGATCTTCCTGATGGCATTCAACGGCTTGCATATCGGCGCTGTCGCCACATTAGTCGGTCAAAATAATTTGGCGTATCCCTTCTGGGCATTTGTATTCCCCCATGGTTCCCTAGAACTTCCCGCCATTTTCCTCGCCGGGGGTGCAGGTTTGTTAATTGGTCGGGGAATTCTGTTTCCTGGACACTATCGTCGGGTGGATGCGATTAAAGTGTATGGGTCTCAAGCCGCCCAGTTAGTTTTTGGAATTGTGCCAATGCTGATTATTGCTGGGATCATTGAAGGCTTTTTCTCACCGAGTCCTCTGGTTCCCGATTTGATTAAATATGTGGCTGGCGTGGGACTGTTTACCCTGTTAGTCCTGTACGTTACTCGTCCCCTGAAGTCGTAATCCCAGGACTTACGCAGACAAGACACACCATGGATGAGAGTCAGGACGAACACAGTTAAAATTCTGGATTAGATGTGACCATTGAATCGGGCGCAAGTCTTTGCGCCCCTACGATTTTTTCTCCCCTTGCTTCCAGACGTTCTACGGTCACGCGGCTACCCTTAATCAACCGTCCAGAGGGTATCCATATCCCTAAGATAGTAAAGGGTAAAGCAAGCCGCCAGCATGGGCCAAGCGGCGAAAAATAATAAGTTGTCAAAGGGGGCTAAATATTGCCGAAAGGATGAGAACGTGGAAACCGCATGGAAAAACAGCACTAGCAAATAAGTCCACCGCTTTTGGAAGCCTGCGACAAATCCCAGAATGATAATAAGCTGAATCGCACCAATGATGTAAAATATCTGATTACTCAGCCCACTAATCAAATAAAAATTCTGGTAAACTGCGGCGGCATGATCCGGTTTGACGAATTTATCTAGTGTCCACATTAGCATGACAATAAACACGCTGATTCGCAGCACTAGCAAGGCAATAGCTATTCGGTTATCGCTACTCATAATATTTATTTAACCTCCTGTTTATACCGAGTTTTAAAATTCATTAAACTTTGTCAGTGTAAATCTTAATTTTGTTTTTGGCAATAGTATCCCATGCTCAACTTAGGGGGTCTAGTTTTATGGGGTTATATTTAGTCCTGTACGACAGTTTCATTTAAAGCTTTTTTGGCAAGATAGCTTAAATAGGCGGTTACGGCAATTGTCGCAATTAAACCAATTATCCGAATCACCAACTTGGCGATTTCAGCTTCCTGTGTTGTGGGTTGATTAGACATATTGGCTGTAGCTAAATCACTAGCTAGAGAACCGATGTAAACGTATACCACGGTGGCGGGAATCATGCCAAGGGAACCAAAAACATAGTCTTTACTAGAAACTTGGGTAACACCAAATAAGTAATTCAGGAGGTTGAAAGGAAAGATAGGAGAAAGGCGAGTCAGGAGAACAATTTTCCATCCTTCTTGCTTCACGGCTTGATTAATCGCTTTAAATTTGGGATGATGTTCAATCTGTTGACAAACCCAATCCCGTGAGAGATAACGTCCAATTAGGAAAGCAGAAATAGCGCCAAACATTGCCGCGATCGTGACATAGATCGAACCCCAAAGCACACCAAATAAGCAACCTCCTTTTAGGGTGAGGAGAGAACCTGGTATAAATAATACGGTGGCTACGTTGTAGATGATTATAAACACAATGGGGGCTAAGATGCCCAGACTTTCGACCCAATGTAATGCGGTTTGTAGAATTTCTCGAATGTCTATGTATTGGCTAGCCAAAATCAAAAGGATAACTAAACCACTGATTCCTATGAGTTTAAGCTTAGAATTGGTGCGGTAGTTGCTTGGTTTAGTCATTCAATTTACCTCATTTTAATGAACTGGTTTTAATCCAATAAAAATATGGCTAAACCTGTAGAGAAGCAAACTTTGGCTGAATCATTTATATTCAATAACAGGTAAGTAGAGCCTTCTAATTTCTCAGGTTAGTATGACTTTTTGAAGGATCTCTAAGGTGAGGCTGAGATTAACCTGAATTTAGCTGAGAAAACGATGAGAAAAAGCTGACTGGGGTAACTGACCTGCCCCAACTTCTCACCATTTAGGTTAAAATGAGAGATTTTCTCGTTTGAGTTCCCGTTGGTCAGGAATTTTCGGATCGGTTTCGATGTGTTGAGAATGGGGCAAAATCTGAATAGGATAGACATACTCACAGATTACCCACTCTACTCCAATCACTCAATCGCAAAGGAATAATGTATGGCTTACTTCTGGTATAAGGCATTTCACTTAATTGGCGTTGTTGTCTGGTTTGCTGGGTTATTCTACCTGGTGCGTCTTTTTGTCTATCACGCCGAAGCCTCTCAGGAAGCGGAACCCGCGCAAACGATTCTGAAAAATCAATACCAAATCATGGAGAAGCGTCTCTATAACATCATTACCACGCCGGGAATGGTGGTGACGGTTGCCATGGCAATTGGTCTACTCACGACTGAACCAGAGGTTTTAAAATCGGGTTGGATGCACGCGAAGCTGGGGTTCGTTGTGGTGTTGCTGGCTTATCATTTTTACTGTGGTCGGTTGATGCGACGGTTAGCCTCTGGAGACTGTCAATGGACGGGTCAACAGTTCCGCGCCCTCAATGAAGCCCCCACTGTTTTACTCGTGGCGATCGTTTTACTCGCTGTATTTAAGAATAGTTTACCCACGGATATCACCGCTTGGGGTATCTTTGCTCTGGTGATTGCGATGGCAGCATCGATTCAACTCTATGCGAAAAAACGGAAGCGGGATAAGGAAAAACGTCTGGCAGAAGCCTCCTCAGCCACCAGCGATGAGATGACTGAACAGGTATCTGCTTCATGAACCCCGCCTTACTTCGTGAAGACGGGGATTGGCAGAGGGAACCTGCCAGGAAGTCATGAATAGGGCATGAGTTGGTAAGGGATAACCACTTCCGAACGCTTCTCTAGTTCGGTTTAAATGTAGGTCTAGGAATCTCTAGGCACTGGGTAAATCCAGGACACACCCTTGCCAATGCCTTAAGAGACGCAAACATTACACGAGTGGATTATATCTATGAATCGTGTTCCGGTAGTTAGTAAAGAAGGGAAGCCCTTAATGCCCACCAAGCCCTCTAGGGCTAGACGGTGGGTGAATGTTGGTAAAGCCGTGGGGAAGTGGTCAGATTTGGGAGTTTATTATGTCCAACTCACCACACCACCATCGGCTGAGGACATGCAACCAATTGCGGTAGGAGTCGATCCCGGAAAATCGTATTCTGGCGTCGGTGTCCAGTCTGCTAAATGCACTTTGCTGCAACTGCATCTTATCCTTCCGTTTGGGCGGGTGAAGAAACGGATGGAAACCCGTGCCATGTTACGACGGTCGCGCCGGGGACGGCGGATTAACCGGGATGTCCCATTCAAGCGACGTAACCATCGGCAGTGCCGCTTTGACAGTGCGGAGGGTGTTTAAGCTGCAAAAACAGATTTACCGAGCCTCACAACGCGGAGATATCAGAACAGTTCACAAGCTCCAAAAATTGCTGATGAAATCCTGGGCGGCTAAATGCCTAGCGGTTCGGAGGGTAACACAAGATAATA
>NZ_JAVJUO010000096.1:0-6147 GCF_040220555.1 Coleofasciculus sp. C1-SOL-03 | reverse complement strand
AGGGTTCGCGACATTTTGCTAACCATAATTGCCCATCTTTCCACTTAAAAGCCGAACGGGTAAACTCAGCACTACCGCCATTCCGCAACTTTAAGAAGTTGGGGTATTTAGCACGACCTGCCCAGAAATTGGTAAACGCTTTCTGCAAGTTTCTCAATCCCTGCTGTAATGGTACACAACTCACGTCATTAAGAAACTGCAAGTCTTCTTGCTTTTTCCAATCTGTCAGCATGGCGGATGTCTGCTTGTAGTCAATCCGCTCCTGCCTTTCGTACCAACCTTCAGTTCGAGTATGCAGTGCCAAGTTGTAAACCAGACGAACGCAACCCAACGTGCGGCGCAAGAGTTGTTCTTGTTCCGGCGTTGGGTAAAAGCGGTATCGGTAGGCGCGTTGAGTCATGCCTCACATTCTATCACATTCCCTGTGAAAACTGTAAACGGTAACCGGAGGCGCGGCTTTCCTCCCGTCGCTAAAAGCGAGGGTCGGAAAGCCGCCGAAAGATGAAGCTGGTTCTGGCAACGGTTCTATCCCGCTATCAGTTGGCGATTGCCCCCAATACGTCTGTACAACCGTGGCGACGAGGGATTACCATCGTTCCCTCTCAGGCTTGTCCCATGGTGGTGAAAACCCAGCGTCATGTTCACTCAGCGAGAGAAAAAGTCATAAGTTATAGCACTACGAGGTACGGAAAGGACATCAGTTAGTCCAAGAGGGAACAGGGAACAGGGAACAGGGAACAGTAAAGAACGTCCTAACCTGTCTTAGTACCGCTATATCAGTAATACGTTGTAAAATAGAGTACCTTTTTGATCCGATTTCTAGACCCAAACCGGGAAAACAAGTATTTATTGCTAATTGGATCAGCGCTAGTCTACTGGATGTCTCACTTGCTATCATGACCACAAAGTTCATTGCTCATTCCCCAAATAAGTTATGGTTAGCGGCGCTTAAACCACCGATGTATAGCGTGGCTATCATTCCCATTTGGATTGGTACGGCTGTAGCCTACGGGGAAACGCACCTTATGCATTGGGGAATCTTTAGCACATTTTTACTGTCAGCTATTTTAATTATTGCTTGGCTCAACCTTAGTAATGATGTCTTTGATTCAGAGACAGGAATTGATCACAACAAACATCATTCATTAGTAAATTTAACCGGAAACAAATCTCTAATTTTTTGGTTAAGCAATCTATTTTTAGCCGCAGGTATCCTGGGAATCATCGCGATCGCCTGGTGGCAACGAGACTGGACGGTGATTGTTATTGTCTTGCTGTGCTGCGCTTTGGGATACAGTTACCAAGGTCCTCCCTTTCGCCTGGGGTATCAAGGATTAGGTGAGGTGATTTGCTTTTTTACGTTCGGTCCCATGGCAGTAGCAGCCGCTTACTACTCCCAAGCCCAAACCTTCTCGTCAACCGGGTTAGCGGCTTCAATCATTATTGGCATTAGTACCTCGATTATTTTATTTTGTTCTCATTTCCATCAAGTCGAAGACGATATAGCCGCCGGAAAGCGATCGCCGATTGTACGCTTGGGAACTCAAGGTGGTGCTAAACTCCTTCCTTGGTTAAGCGGCAGCATTTTTGCCTTGACGGGTTTGTTTATTGTGTTAGGGATGTTTCCGATTTGGACAGGATTAATTGTTCTGAGTTTGCCCTTTGCTGTTGAGTTAGTCCAGCATGTTGGCGACTATCATGATCAACCGACAAAAGTCAGTAATTGTAAATTTATCGCCGTTAAGCTGCATTTTTGGAGTGGACTCTTGTTTGGCTGGGGCTTTGTTCTCTCGAATCTTTTGCTCTAAGTAATGGGGGAACAGGGAACAGGGAACAGTAAGGATTTGAGGTTGGTTAACATTTCTTAGTACAACGTACAGAATGTATGTCCAGGTACTTCATCTCGGATACTCAGAATTCTGCTTTGGAGAGGATGCTGCGATATTTGGGCAGGAGTTCTATTGATCCCCAGCCCTGGTTGAGATAGTAGTATCATAAAGTAAGGTATAAAAAAATAAATTAAACTATTTCACAGCCTCCAGCGTTGAAGCTAGGAGTTTTTTGTGACTGAACTTTAGATAAAAATGCCGCAATTGATGTCCATCTCTTGAACGATATAGGGATGAGCCAGGGTTAATCCCTTGGAGAGAGGTAAGTCTAAGTTACTCAGGCATACAATTTAATTAGTCGTCCATGAACCACTCACCTTAGTGTTCTGAAGCGTTCTAAGCTGAGTGTGATTCATGCACAAGTATTTAGAGATGGTTGGTCAATACTCGCTTAGAAGACATTAGGAGACATGATTGAAATGCTGTATGTGAGTGTAACCGGGACGGGCTGCTCAGGCTCATCCCTTTAACAGAACCAGCTTATAACTTTCCAATCTCAATAAGAATAAGAATTAAGCATAAGGACAAGGATTGAGGTTGGATGCAATTATTTTCAGAAAATTTACCTTGTCATTTCCGCTAAACATATCACTGACACAAGGATTCAATCATGCAACTTTTAGACATGAAAAACCCTCAAAAAAGTATATCACAAAATAAAGAAAATTGGTGGCAAACTCCTGTACTCAATCGTCGGGCATGGACGTGGGAAGATGCACGTAATGTAACTCACCAAGGCGAGTGGTGGCAGAATGCGGTTATTTATCAGATTTCCCCGCAGAGTTTTAAAGACAGTGATGGCAATGGTATCGGTGATTTGAATGGCATTATAGAACAACTCGATTACATTACCTCTCTCGGTGTCGATGCCATCTGGCTATGTCCGATTTATGAATCCCCCATGGAGGATTTTGGCTATGACATTACCGATATGCGGGATATTGACCCAATTTTTGGCTCTCTAGAGGATTTTAAACGATTACTGGCAGTGGCTCACTCCATGGGATTGAAAGTGCTGCTGGATCAAGTGTGGAGTCATACCTCTGAAAAGCATCCCTGGTTCCTTGAAAGTCGGCAAAATCGGGATAATCCGAAAGCCGACTGGTATATTTGGGCAGATCCTAAGCCCGATGGTTCACCCCCCAACAACTGGCTATCGGCATTTATGGGTCACAGCGCTTGGCAATGGGGACCCGAACGTAAACAATTTTATCTATACAATTTCTTAGAAAGCCAACCTGACCTGAACTGGCATAATCCAGCAGTCATTGATGCGATTTTGGAACGGGCAAAATTCTGGTTAGATTTAGGAATTGATGGGTTCCGCATTGATGCGCCTAACTTTTTCATGCACGACGCCCAATTACGGGATAACCCTGTTCGTCCGGATGATGCGTCTTTACCCGATGGCGTCGCCCCCGATAATCCTGTGGTTCGACAACTGTTTAAGTACAACTTCTGCCGTCCGGAAACCTTAGATGCCCTCAAACCTATTCGGGAACTAATGGATCAATATCCGGGTACGGTTGGCTTAGGCGAAGTAACCTTCTGTGAAGATTCGATTGCCCTTGCCAGTGAATTTGTAGCAGGGAATGAACGCTTACACATGGCGTATCATAGTGGGCTTTTGGTCGATGAACCCATCAGCGCCAAACTGATGCAACGGATGATGGATAAAGTGCTAAGTAGCTTTACCGAAGGCGGTGATTGTTGGATTGTCGGTAATCATGACTATGGTCGTCTGCGATCGCGCTGGACAGGAAAGGATACGAACGGAAATCCTTATCCGGAAGCATTTTATCACATGATTGCAGCACTGCTATTGTCTTTACCGGGTGGTATTTGTCTCTATCAAGGCGATGAACTGGGATTAACTGAAGCCAGAATTCCAGAAGATATTCCGGTGGACGAGATTAAAGACCCCTTTGGTCAAGCCCTTTATCCAGCAATTAAAGGACGAGACGGTTCCCGCACCCCAATGCCTTGGCAAGCGGATGCCCCCCACGCTGGATTTACCACGGCGGACAAACCTTGGCTACCTGTTCCCGATGATCATTATCAACGGTCAGTAAATCTGCAAAATAGAGATCCCAACTCCTTACTCAATACTTGGCGTCGTTTACTCCACTGGCGCAAAAAACAACCCGCATTAGAAGCAGGCAGCTTAGAACTTCTAGAGACGGAAGAACCGATTTTTGCCTTTATCCGGGAGTATGCAGAACAGCGAATCCTGTGTATTTTCAATTTGAGTAACAAATCTGCCTCTTATGACTTGTCTGATTATCCGGGGTGTAAGGAAACCGCAGGATTAGGTTTTACCACCGATCGCCAAGGTGATACAGTTAAAATTCCTGGTTATAGTGTGTTCTTCTGTGATATGCCCCCAACTTGTGATTGTCAACTGCAGTCGAATTAAGGGTAGCGTGTAGAGACGCGCCAACGTGTAGAGACGTTGCATGCAACGTCTCTACAAGGTTACGCCAACCCTTCCACAACCGGATGGAAGTAAAACGCCAACCCCAACACCAAATAAGCCGCAATCAGCAAAATTCCTTCCAACCAGTTCGATTTTCCATCCGAACTAATGGAATTGGCGATTAACACCGCCACCGCCACCGCCACCAATTCAAAGGGGTTAAAATCCAAATCCATGGGTTGACCCAAAAACCAACCTGCAATCACCAAGACAGGGGCGACAAACAGGGCAATTTGTAAACTTGATCCCACCGCTACCGACACCGACAAATCCATCTTATCTTTCATCGCCACTGTCACCGCCGTGGCATGTTCGGCAGCATTGCCAATAATGGGTAATAGAATCACTCCTGTAAACAGGGCAGTTAATCCTAATTCCGACGTGGCTTCCTCTAACGTTCCCACCAACAGTTCCGACTCTAATGCCACTAGGAGGGTGACTCCAAGTAACACCCCAATCCACAAGCCTAAATTCACCTTATGTTCCGGTTCCTCGGTGGAGGAGGAAACATCGTTCCCCTCTTGGGACTCAACATCCACCATGCCCACATCCAACAAATAGCTGTGGGTTTTCATCGAAAATAATAAGGTAAGAGCGTAAACCACAATCAACACCACAGCCACAGCAACTGATAATCCTTGTAACGTCGCTTCATCAATTTCAGGCGTTGTAGCATCCATCGCCGTCGGTAGCAACATGGCAATGACAGCCAAATTCATTGAGGAGGCATTTACCCGTGCCACAATCGGTTGAAAGTCCTGTTCCTTGTAGCGTAATCCCCCCAAAAGCATAGATAAGCCCATCACCAACAGCAAGTTGCCAATAATTGATCCCGTAATCGTGGCTTTGACCACATTGACTAAGCCAGCATTGAGGGCAATCAGGGCAATAATCAGTTCTGTCGCATTACCAAACGTGGCATTCAGCAACCCACCAAAGGTAGATCCAGCCACCACCGCAATTTCCTCCGTCGCCGTTCCCATCCACGCCGCCAAGGGAACGATCGCCAAACAGGAAGTAATAAAGACTATAGCTGATCCCCATTCCAGAAAATGCGCGGCAATGGAAATGGGGACAAATAGTAACAACAGTGACAGAATCGTGTTTTTGTTGAGCATATAAGAACCAGCAAAGAGGCACAGATTTACGTTAACGGTCAGGATTGGTATTTGTCATTGGTCATTGGTTATTGGTCATTTGTCGAACAGAGCTTGCACTCTATCGGGGCAGGTTTAGTGATATCAGGGTGAATATCCAATGGTAATGGTAAAACCTGCCCCCACATACAGACGCTTCTGGCATACCGGGAAGGAACATGACTCCCCCATCACCCCATCACACCCTCATCTATCTTCGCGGCTTTCCGACCCTCGCTTTCAGCGATGCTTCGAAAGCCGCGTTTTCAAGTCAAGCTGGCACTTTTACAGGAGATGCGGTAGGATGTGAGCTATGACTCAACGCGCCTACCGATACCGTTTTTACCCAACGTCGGAACAAGAACAACTCTTGCGCCGCACGTTGGGTTGCGTTCGTCTGGTTTACAACTTGGCGTTGCATACTCGAACTGAAGGTTGGTACGAAAGGCAGGAGCGGATTGGCTACAAACAGACATCCGCCATGCTGACAGATTGGAAAAAGCAAGAAGACTTGCAATTTCTTAATGACGTGAGTTGTGTACCATTGCAGCAGGGACCCAAGGAACTTGCAAAAAGCGTTTACCAATTTCTGGGCAGGTCGTGCTAAATACCCCAACTTCTTAAAGTTGCGGAATGGCGGTAGTGC
>NZ_JAVJUO010000095.1:0-2965 GCF_040220555.1 Coleofasciculus sp. C1-SOL-03 | reverse complement strand
GAAGTACCGGGGAAAGAAATCGATAGAGGAGGGATTGACGCAATTTTAGAGAGTTTAAAATTGAGAATCAAACAACCCAAATTACAAACATTAGGAATTGTCGTTGATGCGGATCAAGATTTACTGGCACGATGGCAAGCTGTACGAAATCGACTCATGGAGAGTGGATATCAGACGATTCCGACAGTACCTCCCCCAGATGGTTGGGTGTATACACAACCAGACAAACCCCAAATAGGCGTTTGGTTAATGCCTAATAATCAACTTCCTGGCATGTTGGAAGATTTTGTTGCCCATCTAATTCCGACTGATGATAGTTTGCGTCCCAAAGCCGAGGCGATTGTGCAAGAGATTGAACAGTTGAAATTGAATCGTTACACGCCAATTCATCATCCAAAAGCCTTAATTCATAAGTGGTTAGCTTGGCAAGAAACGCCAGGAATGCCAATGGGACAAGCCATTACCGCACAGGTACTGAGTTATAAGGCTGAAATCGCGAACAAGTTTGTTGAATGGTTAAAACGTCTATTTGAGTGAGCGAATACTTCAGAATAAAGGTGGCGAATCAACCTTTCTACTCTGTTTGGTATAAGTTTAAATTAAATGCATATAATATAGGTTTTTGTGCCAACACCTAACAGGTAGGATAGACTCTCAACACAACCGGACATGATGTAATGTGCCTTGGCTAGCTGGCTATTTGCCTGTCAGCGCCAAATCCCAAGTTGATCAGCCACCCTATCTTTTGCCTGGTGGCACACCTGGAATTTTGAGGCGGATACGGTAAAGGCTATTACTGGTAGTAATGTAGAGAGATTTGTAATCGTCATCGCCCCAAGCTAGATTGGTAGCAAGTTCAGGAACTTCAATCCTGCCTAATAGATTGCCTGAGGGTGAGAAAATCCATACGCCTCCTGGTCCAGTACTGTAAACATTCCCCTCTTGGTCTACCTTCATGCCATCAGGTACACCCTTTGTACTGGGGTCTTTTAATTCGGCAAATAGCTGCCCATTTTCCAAAGTACCATCGGATTTCACATCGAAGACACGAATGTGACCTTTTTCCGAATCATTCACATATAGTTTTTCCTCATCTGCTGAAAGGGCAATGCCATTTGGGCCTACAAAATCTTTCACTAACAATGTCAGTTTCCCATCCGGTGTCAACCGATAGACACCATAGAATCCCAGTTCCTCTTGCTCAGATTTAATCCCATAGGGGGGGTCAGTAAAGTAGATACTTCCATCCGATTTGACCACGAGATCATTGGGACTGTTGAGTCGCTTTCCCTGGAATTGATTTACCAGCGTAACAATTGTGCCGTCTTTTTCAGTACGGGATATGCGGTGATTACTATGTTCAGCAGTGAGCAAACGTCCTTCCCGGTCTAGAGTATTAGCATTGGCATTGCCAGAAGGACGACGAAATATCTCTGGTTTTTGATTCGGTGTCCATTGATAGATAGTATTAGCCGGAATATCACTAAAGAGTAAGAAGCCGTTTGGATGCCAAATGGGTCCCTCTGTAAACTGAAAGTCTCCCGCTAGTTTTTCGACTTGGGTATTGTCATCTAGAATCGCTTCTAGACTATTGGGATTACCCTGATTACTCGATTGTGCTGTAGTTAGGCGGGAGTTGGTTCGAGACGTTGAACATCGAAATCCTAAATCGTTTCTGGCTTCAGTAACACCGTTGCTGGGCGCAATGGTTAAAGCCGTAAAAACCAGACTGTATAGGGTAACTCGAACGATTCGGTTTTTCATGTCAATGGCATTGATCATTACTGTGAGGCATAACAAGCTTGAGTTGGGATACTTCAATCCCAAGGAAGGCAACAGACAACAGGCAACGCCTGAATAGACAATTTAAATGCGTTTTAGCTTACTCGCTTACCAATAGTTTACAAAGTGATCAACACAGACGCTATTCCTAGCGATCTGAATGTGGTGCTTTCTGCTCTGTTTGGTATAAGTTTGAGTTAGGTGGAGATTGTGCGAGTTTCTGGGATCACGTTTGCAGAAGTGATGAATCTGACTCAACCCAAGAAAAACAAAACGATGACAGATCAATCGGTAATCGCTAAATCGTCAAGAGTTGACGGATTTGATCTGCCATGGTTTGGCTAGCACTATCCGCCGTTACCAATTCGATTTGTTCAGCACTGCTAGCACCCAATCCTAGTTCGACGGCTCGTTGAATTTGCTCTAACTGCCAAATTGAACCACTAGAAACCGCATCAGTGGTGCCAAGCGATCGCAAGATGGCAATGGCGACAGCATCAACCGCCACGCGATCGGTTCCCGCCAGCATTACCTCAGCTTTTACCTTCTTCCCAGAGGCGGGTCCACCATTGACAAAAGCCTCTACCCCATCTAATAGAATCAGCGCGGGTTTGTAGGCTTGGTTAATTTCGGCAATCATGACTCGTTGGTGAGGGGAGGAATGTAAATCCTGCATATAATTAAACGAATCCCCCGGCACATATTTAGCAACCATCCCCACGGAATTTTTCAGCGACAGGGTAAAATGACCGCCAAAACGATGAGTTTTCAAGCAACAGGTATTAACAATCGCCCCAGCATCTAAAATCGGACGAGCAAAGGCAAAGCCTTTTTGCCAGTGGGTTCCCTCGGCGGCAATATACTGCCATTGATCGGCATCCATCTCATCAAAAACAATTGTTTCCAAGCCATAGCGATCAGCCAATTGAAACACCTGTTTTTGTTCCATGGCTTGACGAGTATCTGCCATACCCGAGCGATCGCCTATGGTAATTCCTTGGCTTCCAGCAGTCTGTAACTCTTGCACCAGTGCCTCTAGGATTTGCGTATCTGTAGCGGCTGGGGCGGGATCTCCGGTGTTATAGTTGGGCTTAAGGAATATAGTGCGATCAGAGAGTCGTTCCGGTTGTAGCAAATCCAGTGCTTTTTGAGTTCCAGCTACTCGGTCATCAGTACGCACCAG
>NZ_JAVJUO010000094.1:0-28713 GCF_040220555.1 Coleofasciculus sp. C1-SOL-03 | reverse complement strand
ACCCCAAACGCAACAACAACCCCTCTGCGACCCTCTGCGCTACCCTCTGCGTCCTCTGCGTTACCCGATAAAATCATCGAATTCACCCCTAACTCCCAAACAATGATCACCTCCTCAAGAGGATTTTCAGCGTTCAATTATTCCGATGCAGCGAAAAGATGAGAGGGCGCACGTCTATGCGCCCCTACCGTTGACCCATGACAAATCAAGACGACTTCGCCTCTAGGCTTTCTAGGCGGCTTTTAAGTTCCTGATTCTCTTGCTTAATCTGATCCAGTTCTTCGCGAAGCTGTTTAATCGCTTTGTCTGAACCTACCTGCTTCTGTACCTTTTGCATCGCTTCTTCCGCCCGACGACGCACCCGCCCATCCGGTGTTTGATCACATAGCGATCGCAAAACCCCAATCGCCTTAACCGTTTCCATTTGGGCTAAGGCGGAAACAACCGCCACTTGAGTCAGGAAGAACGATTCCCCGGATAACTCCTCTAACGCTTCTAATATCTCCTCTAGCTTATTCGGGGTTTGACCCGTGGAAATGGTGCCTAATGCCCGAATGGACGCCAATCGTAAGGGTTGAGGAACACCTAGCTTAGTGTACTCCATAATCACATCGAGCGCCTGGGGGGAAGACTTCATCTGACTCAATCCCGCGATCGCACCCGAACGCACCACTTCGTTCCAACCCGCACGTTCATTGAGAATCGTTGTCAACAGGTGCAGCACTTCATCTGCTTTATCTTTCATACTCCCAGACGCCAGTTTACCCAGCACCTTCGCCGCCGATGCTTCTACATAATAGCTAGCATCTCCCCCTTCTAACAGATGGTTTAAGGCTTGATAACTTTCAACCGTTTTCACCTTACTCAAGGCTTCAACCACCGATCGCCGCACCCGCGCATCTTTATCCTGCAAGCCAGCAACTAACGCAACAGAGGCTTGATCCAGTTTGACTTTTGCTAATTGTTTAGCGACTTCGACACGCACCCCCCAGAAGGGATCATCCGTCAGGGCTTCTGCTAACGCTTGAACCACTTCTAATCCCCCCTTCTTCACTAACGCTTGGGCGGCGTAAATCCGGGAAACGGGGTCAGGGTCATATTTCAGTTGGGCTTTCAGTTCGGCTAACGGATACTCCAGCGTCACTGTTTTTAAGTAATGGTTCCCCGCATCAAAACTAATAAACTGGGGTTTTTTCTCCAAGGGGAAATAGAAACTCTGTTCCCGTTCATGGATGCGAACCTTAAAGGTTTTCAGTGGGGAATCTGCGTCAGTGTAGCCAAAAGCGATGGGAATTTTTAGGTCAAATCGCTCATTCTTACTGCCATTTTGACTCTCTTTGACTTGAGTTTGCACAACCGTAACTTTCGCCAACTGGCTATCCCCATCCCAGGTGTAGCTAACTTTATAGTCGGGATGACCCCCTCGGAAGACATATTGATCAAACAGAAATAGAAGATTTCGACCCGTGGCTTTTTCAATTGCCCGTAATAGGTCAACGGTTTCTACCGTATTATGAGCATTATCTTGGACAAAGGTTTGAATCGTCTTCCAGAATAACTCATCCCCCAATTCCGCCCGGATTATATGATACACACAAGCCCCTTTTTCATAAAGGTGGCGGTCATACAATTCAATCGCTTCTCGGTAGATGTGGGTAACAATCGGGCGACGATAGCGGGAGGTGTCTTCGTTGATGTAGGTGCGGGCTTCATTGAGTAGATAATACGCCGCATCATCCTTACCATACTCCTGTTCCGTCCACAAGACTTCCGTATAAGACGCCATTCCTTCCTTAATCCAAGCATGGGACCAATGCTTGATCACCACCAAATCACCAAACCATTGATGTGCTAATTCGTGGGCGACTAAGCTTTCGGTACGCATCCCATCAAGCGCCGCCCGTTCATCCAGTAAACAGCGATCGGTGAGTAGAGTGGTGGAGGTGTTTTCCATCCCACCAAAAATAAAGTCATCAACACAAACTTGGGCGTATTTGGGATAAGGATAGGGATAACCAAAGACCTGACTATAGAAGTCCATCATCTGTGGCGTTTTCCCCATACTGCGCCGCGCATCGTCTTCCCGCCCTTTTTCGACATAATAGGTAACAGGTTTTCCTTGCCATTCATCGCGAATTTCGGCAAAGTCACCTACTGCTAAAGTCATTAAATAGGTCGGATGAACATGGTTTTGTAACCAGTGATAAGTTGTGCGATCGCCCTCTTCTTGAGTACCGATCAGTTCCCCGTTGGATATCGCCATCAGGGGTTTAGGAACCGTGACGCGCAGTTCCGAACTGGCTAATTGACCGGGATAATCGAAACAGGGGAACCAGAAGCGGGAGTCTTCATCTTCTCCCTGTGTCCACACCTGGGTGGGTTTATTGGGGTAATCTGAGGTGGGAGTAATGAAATAGATACCCCGTTGTGGCTTCTCCACATGGTAGGCGATCGCGATTTTTACCTCTTTCCCCGCTTCAGTCGGGTTGCGAAGCTGGATCTGTAGTTGTTCCCCGTCACAGTCAAAGGGTTGAGATTCCCCCTCAATCTGCACCGATTCAATCGTCAGGTTCACCGCATCCAGGACAAACTGACGGATATCATCACGCACAGGCGTTAATGCGATCGTGCAAGTCCCCTCTAAGCGCTGCTTGGGGATATCCAAGACCAAATCCAGGAAAATATGATTCACTTGTCCCGGGCGATCGGGGTTGTAGTGGGGTCTAGCACCGGGTAATTCAAAGGACTTGTGACCGTTTTGATCCGAATCAAAATAAGACTGTGTCATGAATGTGTCAAACGTTAACAGAACAACTACAAGTATCTCTTCCTTCCAGGGTAGCTTGTCTCCCCGACTCCCAGTCAATGGGAAACCAGCGTTTTAACTTAGAACTCTCTTAATCTTAAGCAATCACGGCTAAAAAAATTATTCTATGTAGGGTGGGTTAGGCGGTGTTTAGATCAAGCCAATAATTATTTAATGAACGTGTCCGCCGTAACCCACCACTAGGCTGTAGCGTCTATCATTTAACCTACCTTATTGGTTGATCAAAAAATATATGAAGAGCCAAAAATACCGAGTTCCCTAACCTGATAACCGTCCTGTAACACTGACTTATTTTGCACAAACTATTGCTTGAGTTCCGCTAACGTTAAATTGGGCGCACGTCGGGGCGCCCCTACGGTTTGGAGGATGTTAGGCTAATCTATCCAATTCGGTGTACTAGCGGGTTAATACTTTCCCCCTTTTAAGCAGAAACAATGTAATCCGAATCAATCGCACTCACTTTATTCCCATCCACTAATGCCTGATACACCATAGCCGCCACCTCACCACGGGTAGCCGCTTGGGTTGGATCGAGTTTTTTGACATCAGGATGATTCACCACAATTTGTTTTTTCGTGGCTGTGGCGACTTCCTCCTTGCCATACTCCGGAATCTCATCGCTATCCTCGTAAAAATCTAAGGCATTATCATCGGATTCTGATAATTCTAATCCATTCACCAAAGACACCAAAACCTGAACCCGTTCAACATTATCTCCCTGGCGGAACATATCACCGGGATAACCAGATAGAAATCCGCCGCGATAAGCTTTTTGAATCACATCCTTTGCCCAAGACTTATCACTAACATCCAGGAAGTTCTTGGCTTCCCGTTTCGGTTCAGGGTCAAACGCCTTAACCAATAACGCTGCATATTGGGCGCGGGTCATTTTTTCATTGGGTTTAAATGTACCATCGCCAAACCCGCTAATTAAGCCTTTGTCAAGTAATCCTTCAATAAAGGGTTTTGCCCAGTGGTTTTGAATATCAGGGAAGGTTTTAGGTTGGTTATCATCGGGACTAGCGCTAACAATATAGTCTGAGTTAACTTCACTCACCTGATTCCTATCAACCAGCGCCTGATACACCATCGCCGCCACCTCAGCCCGGGTAGCATCTTGGGTCGGATCAAGTTGTTTCGTATCCGGATAACTCACCACAATTTCTTTCTTGGTTGCCGTGTTGACTTCATCTTTGGCATAATCCGGAATAGCCGCGCGATCGCTATAGGTACTCAACACCGTCCCATCGCTTGCTGATAACCCCAATCCATTCACCAAAGACACAATCACTTGCGCCCGTTGCACATTATCATTGGGTTTAAAGCTATTGTCTGGAAAACCCGATAAAAATTCACCCCGATAAGCCTGTTGAATCACATCCTTTGCCCAGAAATCATCAGCAACATCGGTGAAATTTATCCCATCCCGTTTGGCTGAGGGGTTGAAGGCTTTCACTAATAACGCCGCATATTGAGCGCGGGTCATTTTTTCATCGGGCTTAAATGTGCCATCTGAAAAGCCACTAATTAATCCTTTGTCAAGTAATCCTTGAATAAAGGGTTTTGCCCAGTGGTTTTGAATATCGGCGAAGCTATCCGGTGGTTGACCTCCATCATCATCATCTCCACCATCTCCATCGTCATCATCGCCACCATCGCTGATACTGCCTTCAATTTGAACTGATCCACTCACTTGATTACTCGTCAACTGATTTCCCCAAGACACCAGCGTATTTTTGCTGGAGTTGAGAATCGCAAACTTGCCGTTGTTGCGAAAAATATTATTACCTGGATCATCTTGGCTTTTGCCTAAATCAGGCTCAGCATTACCTGTCACAGCAATACCATATTCTTCATTATCTTCAATGGTGTTATTTCGCAGGATAGGTTGAGCATCGACAGAAATTCCCACTCCGAAACGGTTTTCGGAAATGAGATTATCGATAACTCGCGGTGTCGCATTCCCATCAATGCTAATCCCATAACCGGCTTTTTTACAGGTATTATTCTTAATTTCTCCTTGAGCATTTTTGGTAAAGGAGATACCATTGCCACCATTATTAATGAAGTTATTATCAACAACGTTAGGTCTAGCGGTTCCAGTGGCTAGAACACCTTCGCGATTACATTCTGTGAAGGTGCAGTTGGCTATAGTCGGATCAGTCGATTCAATCCAAATTCCTGTGCCGCGTGTGGCTTTATTCGTCACCGTGACACCGCGCACTTCGGTTGTATCTTCCAGTAAAAGGGTGATATTTTGTTGAGCCAGGGTGGGGCTAATATACTCGCCATTCCCTTCAATTACAATACCATCACCTTTATTTCCTTCATTGCCTACCAGTTTGACCCCGGATGGGACTTGCAGTGGGAAAATCTCACCACTCGTCGCATTATAGGTTCCCGCCGCCAGTTGGATGGTTGTATCGGCTTGGGCTTGTTGCAAGGCTTTGGACAAGGTTTTAAAGGGAGCCGATTGGTCACCCGCCGCGCTATCGTTTCCGGTAGCGGGATTAACGTAAAGAGTTTGAGCCATAATGTAATCTATCTATCGAAACAATAATGGGACTATTGACTAGAGATAATGGTGAATGTTTCCCAGCCTAGGCTCAACTCCGGGCAAAAATCATCCTTCATTAGGATGAAATTTAGCTGCTCACAGTTCCCTCGACTCAGATTTTACGCTGTTGAGAGCAAATGTACTAACCTGAATCGCTGTCTAAGCTCTTTTTCAATAATTTCTGTAAAACTTTTCGATCTACTCCCCTGGCTTCCCCATTTCCGAAGTCAATAACGCCGGAATCGTAAAATAAAAGGTTGTTCCCACTCCCAAAGAGGATTCGACCCAAATTTCCCCACCGTGATGTTCCACAATTTTCTGGCAAATCGATAAACCAATCCCAGTTCCCGGATATTCTTCACTGGTGTGTAGACGTTGGAACACCTTAAAAATTCGTTCAAAATACGCCGATTCCATGCCAATCCCATTATCCTGAATCCGAAACACCCATTCATTAATCTCAGTCGGTTCTGGCGTATTCGGCGACAAAATAGCAGACTCATCACTCAATGCAGAACGTTTTTGATGCAATTCTGCCGCAATTTTAATCTCCGGTGCTACCTCAGGAGGGCAAAATTTCAGGGCATTACTGATTAAGTTTTGAAACAGTTGTACCAATTGAATGCCATCTGCCATGACAATGGGTAAATGCTCGCAGGTAATCACAGCATCCTGCTGTTGAATCACACTGTCTAAATTCGCCAAAACAGACTCAACCACCTGATTACAGTCCGTTGGTTCAAACTCTTCCCCCTGAGTCTCGACTCGTGAATAGTTAAGCAAATCTTGAATTAGCTGTTCCATGCGATCGCCTGCTTGTAAAATCCGATTCATGTAGTGAGTGCCTTTGTCATCCAACACACCTTGGTACTTTTGGTAAAAAAGCTGACCAAAGGCTTTCATCGTTTGCAAAGGCGATCGCAAATCATGAGAGGCGATGCGGGCAAATTCTTCCAAGTTTTGATTCGAGCGGATTAACTCGCCGTTGAGTTGCTGAAGTTGTTGATTTTGTTGCTGCAATTGCCGATTTTGCGCCACAATCTGCTGTTGCTGGTAGACAATCGTCAGTTGGTTATTCACCCGCGATAACACTTCTTTGACCTGAAAGGGCTTAGTAATATAGTCTGACCCCCCCACATCAAAGGCTTTGACTTTATCCCATTCATTATCCAACGCACTCAAAAAAATGACGGGAATGTGCTGGGTGCGTTCATCGGATTTTAAATGCTGGCACAGTTCATAGCCATCCATTTGTGGCATCATAATATCCAGCAAAATAAGCTGCGGCAACGCTTTTTCAATCCCCATTAATGCCATTTTGCCACTAATGGCATTTCTGACCCGATATCCTGCCTCAGTTAGAGTTGTCGATAACAAACGCAGATTGTTGGGCTGATCATCAACAATTAAAACATAGCCGGACTTCTTTGGATTACTCATGGTAAAGGGGTTGCGTCAGGTGCATTAGGATGTCAAACCGAAACTCATTGACCAAATCCGTAAGGGCTTCCGCTAAGGGCGTCTCAGATGCTGGAATTTGCCCAATAAGTTGATTCATCAGTTCATGATCAAGACTACTGGCTGCCTGATGGAGTTGTATGATCCACTCACTTGGCATTATCGCTAAATGTTCGGGTGTCAGCAACAATGGACAGGTTTTTCCCTCTGATGGAGACGTGGGAGGAGTAAACTCATAGCGATAGCGTACACCCAAATAGTCAGCCATCTTGGTTAAGATGGTTTCCTCCCGAAACGGCTTAATCACCACATCATTACATCCCACTGCCAAAAAACGTTGCTGTTCTTGTTCAAAGGCGCTGGCTGTGACGGCAATAATCACCGTAGCTGGGGTAGAGTTTAAGGGTTCTGTTTGTCCCTCCTTGACTCTAATCTGTTGAGTTGCTTCGTAACCATCCATCACAGGCATCCGCATATCCATCCAAATTAGGTGCGGTTGCCAACGTTCCCACGCGGCTACAGCTTGTTGACCATTTTCGGCTATTTGTATCTCAAATCCTATGGGGGTAAGTAGCTGAATCAGAAGCAGGCGATCGCTGGGAGTATCGTCAACGATTAATATACGAAACTTCGGTTGGTTGTCAGTGATCCCAATCACTCGTTTGGGTGAGACTTGAGGCGACGCTTCACCAGTGGGTGCAAGCTGGATGGGGATACTAAATGTAAACGTAGTGCCTTGATCTACAACACTTTGAACCGTCAGTTCTCCGCCCATCAATTGCACAAAACCTTGGCTAATGGCTAAACCTAATCCTGTACCCGACTGAGCGTTTTGTCCAGATTGGGTTTGAATAAATGGATCAAATAACCCGTCAAGTTCCTCGGGCGCAATACCTAGCCCCGTGTCCCTGATCGAGAACAGTAGGGTTGGGGAATGGGGACATTTGTTCAGCGTCAGGGTTACCCCGCCTTGGGGGGTAAATTTAATTGCATTGTCGAGGAGATTAATTAAAATTTGACGTAATTTATTTTCGTCAGCTTGGATATATTGGGGAACCTCCTCTGTCCATTGAAAAAGTAGGGTTAATCCTTTCTGATTCGTTTTTAAGGAAAACATTTGCCTGAGGGTATCCAGCAAATGATATAAATTGAAGCTTTTAAAATTGAGCGTCATACAACCCGCTTCAATTTTGGATAGGCATAAAATATCGTTGATTAATGCCAGCAAATGTTCACTGGATTGGCTAATAATGTTTAAATAGTTCCCTTGTTGGCGCGTGAGTCCCCCTCGGTTTTGCAGGAGTTGAGTAAATCCCAGAATTGCGTTGAGGGGGGTGCGGAGTTCGTGGCTGATATTTGCCAGAAATTCACTTTTAGTCCGGTTGGCGGATTCAGCCACATCTTTAGCTTGTTGCAAACGAACCGTATAGGTACGAAGTTGCGCCTCAATGTTCTGGCGTTTTTGAATCTCTTGAGTCAGTTGGTTGTTGCGGCGTTCTAATTCAACAGTGCGTTCTTGTACCCGTTTTTCAATTTGGCTATTCAGGTATCGCCAAACGGCTTGTGTTTGTTGGCGATTGCTGATTTTTTCTGATGTGAAATTCATAAAATATAAGTATAAACAGCATAAGAATTGCCCTAAACCTAGATAGCTAGGGATCTTTAGCGGGTCAGACTTGCTTTAACCATGAATTTGGTTTCCTATGCGAATTTCTGATTCAAATTGTCTTTGTTTATTTACTTGATGATTTATAGTAGCTTAAAGCGCTACCTCATCCAATCGGGTGAAATTTAACAAGACAAAGATAGTAATAGTCCTCCACAGTTGTTCATCGGTTCCACAACAGTAACCTCTTCAAATTCTGAAAATTGTTGTGGCACAAGTCTCGCCTAGTCCCTGTCCAATAAACTCTACTCCTCCAATATAATACCGAGCTAGGTTAAATGCTTTACAGTGACATAGATCACATATTTTTTGTGAGATTAAGCAAAATTGAGAATCTGGGGAACGCCAAGATACTGGCAATAAAACGTTTCTTTTTCATATCATGTTCGACTGTATCGTAAAACATCAAATGCTTACTGTTCCCTGTTCCCCGTTCCCTATTCCCTATTCTCTTAGGATAAGACTGATTACTTCCTTTGAGTTAAATTAATAATTTGATCAAATTGAAAATCATCAATTAATTGGATTAGAGATATTGCCAAATTAGCCTGAGTGTCGGGAATTTGCTGAACCAGTTGACGCATGAGTTCCTCATCAAGACTGCTGGCGGCTTGATTAAGTTGAACCCGCCACATTTCCGGCATTACTCCTAAGCTTTCAGATGTCAAGATTGGCAGAGAATTCCTTGAGTCCAGGGATACAACGGACGGGGTATCGTCATAGAGATAACGCACCCCTAAATGTTGTGCCATTTTCTCAAAAATGATATGTTCTTGAATAGGTTTAATTACAAAATCATCACAACCGACGACTAAAAACGACTGAATCTCCTCCGTAAAAGCACTGGCAGTAATGGCAATAATTACTGTCGCCGAAAGGTCACTTGGTAACATCTCTCCCCGTTCCTGTTTAAGCCGTTCTTGGTGGCGAATCCATTGAGTAGCGTCTTTGCCATCCATGACAGGCATTCGGATATCCATCCAAACTAGATGAGGTTGCCAACTGTCCCATATCGTGATGCCTTGTTGACCATTTTCCGCAGCTTGCACCTCAAATCCGACAGTCTCTAATAGTTCACACAACAGTTGACAACTGGTGGGATTATCTTCTACCACTAAGATGCGATAACTTGGTTGTTCAGGCGCAATCCTGAGAACGCGATTTGGGTGAGACTGGGATATTACTTCAGTGGCTTCAGTGGGAGTAATCGGAATCGAAAACTCAACCAGCGTTCCTTCTCCCAGTTGACTATTGACGGTAATCTCTCCTCCCATCATTTGGATAAATCGCTGTACAATCGCTAATCCTAAGCCTGTCCCGGTTTGAGAGTCTTTGCCAACTTTGGTCTGGACAAATGGCTCAAATAAGGAATCGATTTCGTTAGCGGCAATCCCTTGACCTGTATCCCGAATTGAAACCTGTAGATTGTTTAACTCATCTATGTCCAAGGTTAATGTCACCCTCCCCTTGTCTGTAAATTTAACGGCATTATCCAGCAAATTGATTAAAACTTGACGTAATTTATTTTCGTCGGTTTGCACATAACGGGGAACCTGGGATGAGTGTTGGGTGATGAACTCTAAACATTTATGGGCAGATTTAACCTGAAACATCTGCTTGATTGTGTCGATTAACCGATACAAGTCAAAACTCTTGAGTTCGATTGCCATCTGTCCGGCTTCAATTTTGGACATGGATAAAATATCATTAATTAATGCCAGTAAATGCTCACCGGAACGATTAATAATACCCAGATAGTTGTGATGTTGAGCAGAAAGAGAACGCTCATGGCTCATCAGTTGAGTAAACCCTAAAATAGCATTGAGAGGCGTTCTCAATTCATGGCTCATATTGGCAAGAAACTCACTTTTAGCGAGATTGGCGGCATCTGCTTCGTCTTTGGCTTGTTGCAGGACAATTTCCGCCATTTTGCGTTCAGTAATATCCAGGTAAGCTATGGCTACACCATAACCGGGTAACGAAATCGGGGCAGCCGTAACCGATAACCAGACAATTTCACCATTCGGTTTATGGATTCCCGCTTCCGAGTTTTTCACCACTCGATTTTCAGTTAAGGCAATCACACTGGCAAATTCATGGCTAGGCATGGGTGTACCATCGGGTCGAATTCCTCGCCATTCCGGGGCATTATATTGGCGTTGAGTTTGTTGGCAAATGGAGATGCCTAAAATGGTTTCTGAGGCAGGATTCGCTTCAATAATATGCCCCGTTTCATCCGTGATAGAAAAGCCAATGGGTAAGATATCAAACAGGGTTTGGTATTTCTGTTGACTTTCCTGTAATGCCAACTCCATCCGTTTGCGATCGCTAATATCCGTAATTAGGGCATAATAGCCTTGGATAGGGCGAGGACTGTCTAAATTCACCGAGTCACCAAAGGCGGGAATTAGAGTTGCGACAACATAACGAGTTCCACCCGAACTGTAAGGAATCTCGGTTTCATACGTCACATACTCACCCCCAAGTACTCGTTCTAAATACCCACGCACCCGCTGATAGGCATCCTCTCCAATCACCTCAGGAACAGTCTTGCCGCAAATCACCTCCGGTGGTAATCCAAACCAGGTTTGATAGGTTTTGTTGGCAAACTGATAGCGTAAATCGGTATCCAGATAAGAAATACAAACAGGTAATGCATCCGTAATTAATTGCAGTTGGTCTTGTGCCTGTTGGCGTTTGCGAATCTCTTCCTGTAATTGCTGAATGGCACGGGTTAAACTGCGGTTTTTTTCTTGTACCGTAATCCCTAATTCTGCATTTGCCTGTTGTAGCGCTGCTTCAACCTGCTTGCGTTCGGTTAAATCAAAGGAAATACCAACAATGCCAATAAATTGACCCGTTTCATCGTAAATCGAGGAATTTGTCACCTGCACCGGGAATATCGTGCCGTCTCGATGTTGTACCCAAAATTCACCTGACCAACTTTCCTCCTGTTGCAAGTAACTGATAATTTCAATGGCTTTTTCTGGGGCAGTTTCAGGACAGAGAACCTCGACAATTGAACGACCCATGATTTCTGTAGCTGACCACCCATAAAGAGTTTCCGCAAAGCGATTCCAATAGGTAATAATGCCGGATAAATCTGTCGCGATAACCGCATGATTGACTAAATCTAACAGACGTGCTTGAAAATAGATAGCCGATTCAGCCCGTTGGCGTTCACTGATTTCTTGCTGAAGGTGTTGATTTGCCCTGACCAGTTCCGCTGCCCGCTGTTCAACTAAGTCTTCTAAATGATTACGATACTCTTGTAATTGACATTCAATTTGCTTGCGTTGGGTGATATCTTCAACGATGCCAATTAAAGACTGGGGCGCACCGGAAGCTTCCTGTAATCGAGTAGTATGAATTTGTACCCAAATCACTCTCCCCTGTTTATGGATGTAGCGCTTTTCCATGGAATAGCGGTCAATTTCATTGGTTAAAAGTTGACGTACATAGGCTTCATCTGCCTCCACATCATCGGGATGGGTGATATCTTGCCAGGTTTTGGCTAAGACTTCTTCACAAGTGTAGCCAATAATATCCGCAAATTTTTGATTGACCACAATAAACGAACCATCCAGAGTTGCTTGAGCAATACCCACCGCCGCTTGATCAAAAATACCGCGAAATCGTTCCTCACTCACTGCCAAGGTATGCTCAACCTGGCGACGTTCGCGAATTTCTTGGACTAATTGGGCATTAATCTGTTGTAATTCGGTTGTCCGTTCTTTGACCCGTTGTTCGAGTTGGTTATTCAGTTCGCGAATTTGGACTTCAGCCTGTTTATGTTCGCTGATATCATGACAGGTATAAAGGATGGTTCCGCCATTAATGGCAAGTTGCTTTACGTTGATCAGCAAATCATGAATTTGATTGAATTTATCGGTTATTTGGCGCTCAAGGTTGGTGATTTCTCCCTCGGTTTTCAGGTGATCTAAATCAACTAACCTGTCTCCTAAAATGTGGCGAATATTACCCAGTTTTTGGGTCTCTAGCCGCGAATAGCCAAAAATAACATGGACATTGGGACAAACAAACGTAAAATTTCCCCAATCATCAGTCATGAATACGGCATCAGAAATGGCACTGAGAATAATTTCATGTAATGCCTCTGTCTGCGCTTGAGACTCTGAAGCCCAAGTATGTAGTTGGCTCTGAGTTTTGGTATGATCAAGGGTTAAGCGCAAAGAATGCTCGATTAGGGGGGCGCTGAGTTGGTTATAGACTAAATAGTCTGCTGCTCCTTTTTTCAATGCTGTTAAACCGATTTGTGGGGAAGGAGTCAGGACAATAACTGGGGATGTAGTCCCTGATAATTCTTCAATTAACCCATCATCACCCTCGACTCCAGTGAAACCCGAATCGATTAAATAAGCATCATAATGTTGAGATTGAGCGCGAACTCTAGTCAACGCCGTTTCTGGGGTGGTTACCCAATCCAAGTGAACATGAATTATGTCCAGGCTCTTGAGTAACCGATTGATTCGGTTATAATGAGTTTCGTCCTCATCAACGAAAAGAACCTTGACGGCTTCAGGTATCATACCAACACCTCTGTGCATGGAGAGGATGTTCCGGACGTGCCATGGCACCTCTGGAAACGGGGGAGATTTCAGACTGTCTGTATTTTAAGCTACCGAAAAATTCAGTCTGTTAAAATCATAGTATATTGAATTTGTCAATATATAGTCAAAAAGCTATGTATAGCGCTACGCGCCAGGCAATAGGCAATAGGCAATAGGGTAATGGGTTATAGACATTTTGTCTCCCATCTTCTCCATCTTCCCCTGCTTCCAGACGTAGCATGCTACGTCTCTACATTGCTTCCCCTGCTCTCTAACCCCACCCCAACACTCCCTGCAGCAACCCCTAATTTCCTCTTTCCCTCACCCATCGCCGAAATGCCCTTAAAGCTTGACTTGTTCCCGATAGTCGCGCCATCTCTAAGAAGCGAGAAAATTCCTCAATCACGGGAAAATCAGGAAACGTCGGACTTGTTGCTGATTCAACATACTTTCCTGATTGCACCACATAAACCTGCAATCGGCGATTCTGATATCGCCAAATTTCTGGCACCCCTAACACCTGATAAGCACTTAACTGAGTCTTAGACGTTACATCTATTTCTATTGCCAAATCAGGCGGCGGATCGACGGTTAAATCCAGACTTTCTCGCCCAATCATCCGAGCTGCATTTTGGATATAAAAACAATCATCGGGTTCAATTCCCGCCATCATATCTTGTCGTTTAAACGTTGTTGAGCCGAAGGGTTCCCAATCAATTTCTAATTCATCTAGTAATATCTTTAATAAATCTCCAATAATAACCTTGGCTTTTTCATGTTCCGGCAAAGGCATCCTAATCTCCAACGTTTGATCGAGATAAGCCACTCGACTAGCGCGATGCTCTCCTAATTCCGCTAAAATAGCTTCAAATTCCGACCACCCCACCTCATACAACAGCACCCGATGTCCGGGTGGTACACTAATTTGTCTTAATTGCAGCGTTACCATTTGTATTTCACTGTAACCGACAGAACTTGCGATCGCGGTCAAATTGAGGATCTTGCCAGGAAAAGGCAAAATGACTGATGCCACTGATATTGGGAACTCGCTGGCGGATTGCCTGCATCTGCTTTTCCAGAGAGGGGCGATTCCTGACCGATTTCCCCCAAGTTCCGGCTAGGGCTGGCATAATTTTGGCATTCAGGGGTGCCTTATCCACCACTCGTCGGACTAAGCTCTCAATACAACCCGTATGACCGCAAACGCCGTAGGACATGGGATGCCATTCTAAGGATGGGGAAAAATGATCCCAAGGTTGTAGTCGAGAATCATACCCCCCTCGTCCTACCACCTGATTACCATCGGGGAAAAATACGGCTCCGGCTTTGATTCCCGCCCGTTGAACGGGTAATGTTGCCATGGAAAGAAAATCTAACACCCCTTGAGCCGCATGAGCCACACTAAGCTGCCACAGTTGCCAGTTTATGGAGGCTGCACTATCCGAACTTGAAGGCGATCGCCCTTGCCACATCGGGGTGGATTCGTTGGCATAGCGCGTCTTGACTGATTCTACATCGCTAGCGCTAATCGAACCATCCCGTACATAACGCTGAATCAGTTCTCGCCCTTGATTATTAAGAGCGCGATTATATAAGGCTTGTCGAGATGCATCACTATAGATCCATAAATCTTTTACCTTAGTGACAACTGAATCTGAGCCACTGCCACGCGGATAACGAATATAGTCAAATAAAACACCATCAGGACGACGTTTCGTCACTGCTTGAACCAATTGATAATAATCGGTTTTCGCTTGATTATTATAGGGATCAATAAAAGCTTGGGACTGGTCATGGACAAAGGATAAACTGGTTTGACCGCGACCATTGCGAGCCAGAACCCGTTGCCGATCGCTGCGTTGAGCATACCTGTAGCCGAAGTTCATCGAGAACATCCAGGCATAAACTCGCAATCCCCGTTCATGCCCTTTTTGAATCGTCTGGGCTAATAAATCGACCCGTTCATATCCCGGTGTTCGCACAACGGGGGGCCAGGGGGTGGGGTTATCGGAGGCGGGGAGCAAGACTTGACCATCGGAAAAGACTTCAACATAGACCTTGTTGTAGCCTCGATTGACAATCCGATCCAGAATCTCATCAATCGCACCTGCGCGAACATCGCAGGCATAGAGGCGTAGCCAGATGGCTTGGTCTTGGGGGAAGGTGCGATCGCGACATTGGCGCAAAACATCAGCATGTTGCTTGACGATCGCTTGATAGCGATTATTGAAATCTGGGTTCCCTTTAATCGCACCCAGGCGTAGGCTTTCCTTTTGCGCGATCGCATCATCTGTAAAGTGGCAATAGGCAGCCGTTTGCGCCTGAGCCATTTTCGCCCCATAACCCTGAGTGATGACACTACTCGTCAGCAAGGCGGCAACCAGTACGCGATAATAATATCGCCAATGCCATCTCCTAGGGACAAGACCGTTGGACATTCCTACAAAAACCACAAAAGAACGATAAGTTAGTGTCTTTAGTATTAACAGACGATCGAACCAATCGACAAATTATGCCAAAATCAGCACGTTCTTTTGTCGTTCTGAGCGTTTTATCCTATTTCCGGACACCCGCCCGAACTAACTGTTGAGTTAACTCCTCCATCTCCCCCTGCTCCCAGACGTAGCATGCTACGTCTCTACATTGCTCCCCCATCTCCCCCTCAATCACCTTAAGCGCCGCGCCTGATCGCTCGTTCCACCTGCCGGAATTCTTGCTCTAAACGATCTTTGAGCTTCTGGGGTAAGGGACGATTGGGATAGGAGCTGTAGTAACCCGCTAAAGAATTGAGGGCTGTTCTCATCGTGGAGAACGAACTCAGGTTAGCGACAGAGCCATCTCGACGATATCGAGAAATATACTCATTAATGCTTTGACGCGCTTGTGACTGAGCCTCTGGCTTATCAGGCGCATCCTCTGGTAGTTCAATAGCCGCTCTCAAGGATTCCAAGGTAGTCAGAGTATCTTGGCGATAATTGCCAACCAAACCTGTACTACTCGACGAACACCCCGTTAGTGCGATCGCCGCCACGAGGACAAGGGCAATAAGACGGGATAAGTAGCGCTTCATAAGCATCATTCACCATAGACAGAATTTTCAAAGTAAAATCGATCCTAACCCGGATTGGTGATCCATAGTTTTGAGTTGTGAGGATTTGAGTAGGGGTTTGGTAACCAAACCCCTGAAAATGTTACCTTGTTGCAATGGTCGCTGTACTCCAGAGGTGTTCAAAATGGATTCAAAAACAAACGACGTCAAACATATTTCATCCCAATTACTCGCAGGTATGTTGGCTAACCCCCATATTTACGCCACCATCAGTGATGAGGGACACCAAGGACAGCTAGAACAGAAACTGATTCTGATGGCTGTGGAGATGGCAGAGGACTTGATTGACAAAACTGAACGTCGTCATCCTTAAGCAAACCAGTTATCTGAAGCAGCACTATGGGTTATACCACCTACTTCAAGGGAACCTTCAGCCTCGACCAACGATTATTGGATAGCCAAGTTCTCTATTTACTGGCATTTGCCAATACGCGACGGGTTAAGCGGGATGTTACCGTACTACAAAATGCGCCTGACCCCGCCAGAGTTGCTGTCGGATTACCGTTAGGAACAGATGGCGGCTATTTTGTCAATCAACAGTGGGATGAAAACCATGACGAGATTTCAGTGGTTGACTATAATCGACCGCCCTCGGATCAACCTGGCTTGTGGTGTCAGTGGATTCCTACCTCTGATGGCAGTGGAATTCAATGGGATGGCGGTGAAAAGTTTTATCACTACATCGCTTGGTTACAATACCTGATCCTTCATTTCCTCCAACCTTGGGGGTATCGGTTGCAGGGTGAAGTTAACTGGCAAGGCGAAGATCCCACGGATCAGGGAGTGATTCAAGTCGAGAATAACCAGGTTGTTTTGCCAGCAGGGATTGATTTTCTCAAAGAAGCAACTGCTCCCATTGCAGTACCCCATGGGGTAATGCAAGGACTAGAAGCAATTCAAGCTGTCAATAAAACGGCTTTGTATAGTTGGTTAGCCGCAGAACAAACCGCCCTTGAGTTAGGATACCCGGAAACTGCCGAGTGGATTCAATCCCATCTGGAACTGTATATCCGTGGGATGAAGCAAGGGTTTGTTGGGGAGGATCAAACTTAACCAAAACGTCCGCTTACATAGTCTTTCGTGGCTTCCTCCTTGGGATTTTGGAAGATATTTTCGGTTTCGTCGTACTCAACTAAATACCCCTGTTTTCCCCCCTTTTCTGTGGCTCTGGCATTGAAGAAGGCGGTCATGTCGGCAACCCGTGTGGCTTGCTGCATATTGTGCGTCACAATCACAATACTGTACTTTTCTTTCAGTTCATGCATTAAGTCTTCAACCTTGAGGGTGGAAATCGGGTCAAGAGAGGCACAAGGTTCGTCCATTAATACCACATCCGGGTTAATCGCGATCGCCCGGGCAATACACAACCGCTGCTGTTGTCCCCCAGATA
This sequence comes from Coleofasciculus sp. C1-SOL-03, assembly GCF_040220555.1. Classification (NCBI taxonomy): domain Bacteria; kingdom Bacillati; phylum Cyanobacteriota; class Cyanophyceae; order Coleofasciculales; family Coleofasciculaceae; genus Coleofasciculus; species Coleofasciculus sp. C1-SOL-03. Next base: position 11,135 of record NZ_JAVJUO010000094.1, on the reverse strand, counting down.
GGGACATCCCGTTGGTTTTCAGCTTATCTTTGACCTCATCCCATAAAGCGGCAGCACGTAGGGAATTTTCCACCAATTCATCGAGGTCACCTTGGTAATTATTCACCCTGGCACCGTAGGCAATATTGTCATAAATTGTTTTGGGAAATGGGTTGGGTTTTTGGAACACCATCCCAATTCGCCGTCGTACTTCTACCGGATCAACGCTTTTGTCATAAAGGTCTTTCTGGCGATAGTAAACCTTACCCTCAATGTGAAATCCGTCGATTAAATCGTTGAGACGGTTAAAGCAGCGAATTAAGGTACTTTTACCACAACCCGAAGGACCAATCAGAGCCGTAATCCGGTTTTTGGGTATGTCCATAGACACCCCCTTAACGGCTAAAAATTTGCCGTAGTAAATATCTAGGTCGTCCGTGCGTAAAACCGTTTCCGTTGATTGCTCATTCCCTTGATTCTGATTGGCAACTTTTTGATTTGATTCCATAATAATTACCCCTGAATTTTGAGGTTACATCCTGCTACAATGACTGGATTTTAAGGTTTAGAGTTTGAACTTTCATCTCCCATTCTATATAAATAGGTTAATTGGCTAATTCATAATTCAGTAAATGCTTTTCCGGGTTGCCCAGCGAGAAATTACACTGGTTAATAAGACCAACGCCACCAGGAGTAGAGAAGCTGCCCAGGCTAATTCTTGCTGATCTGAAAAAGGCGAGGTGGCAAAATTGTAAACTAAAACGGACAGGGAGGCAGTCGGCGAACATATATCTATGTCTAAAGACCCGTTGCGAAACCAGGGCGAGTAGAAGCTGAATAGAGCCGTAAAAATTAGTGGAGCTGTTTCACCAGCGGCGCGAGCAACTGCCAAGGTGGTTCCCGTCAGGATGGCGGGTAAAGCCGCAGGAAGCACCACTCTCAATACCGTCTGATATTCCGAAGCTCCCACGCCCACAGACGCCCAGCGTACATCCTTAGGCACGATTTGCAGGGCTTCATCTGTGGTTCTAACGATAATCGGTAGCATCAATACCGCCAGGGCTAAGCCGCCTGCAAATGCCGAGAAACTGCCTGCACAGGGGAGGAACTGTAGTCCGACCACGACAAGCCCGTAAGCAAATATCCCGGCAATAATTGAAGGAACACCACTGAGGACGTTAGTGGCAAAGCGAATCCAGCGAGCAATTGGACCCGAACTAAATTCTGATAGATAAACGGCGGCTAAAACCCCAATGGGAACACTAATCAACGCCCCAATTGCGATCAAAATCAATGTGCCGAGAATAGCATTGCCAACGCCGCCACCCGATAAACCCGCAGCCGGGGGCAATTGTGTAAATAAGTTCCAGTTCAGGCGGTTAAATCCTTTGATGATCACATAGATAATCACCGCAAACAACGGGATCAGGGCAATAACCAGGCAAGCTCCGGCTAGGATGGTCATCACGATCCCAAATAGCGATCGCCCACTCGTATAGGAACGAGTAAAACTGTGAGTGGGAAAGCCTTCCGGTTGTTTATCTTGGGGATTCTCTGACATAAAATTTTCAAGTTTTGAATTTTGATTTTTCACCCTTCACTGTATTCGAGGGCATGGCGCATGAGTATTGAGTTAACCTAAAACTTCTTAACTTGGCGCACAATCAACTCCGCCAGGATATTCACAATCAGGGTTAAGAAAAATAGCACTAACCCGGCATACATTAAAGCCGCCACCTGCAATCCTGAAGCTTCAGCAAATTGGTTAGCCAAGAGGGAAGCAATCGTATTGGCTGGGGCGAGTAGAGAAAAATTAAGTTGATTAGCATTACCAATCAGCAAGGTCACTGCCATGGTTTCTCCCATCGCTCGACCTAGCCCTAGCATTACGCCACCGACAATGCCCGAAAATGCCGCCGGAATCAGAACCCGAAAGATGGTTTGCCAACGGGTGGCTCCCAACCCTAGAGACGCTTGTCGCAGATCCGGAGGGAGAGACGCCAGGGAATCGCGAGAAATTGCCGTGATAATCGGCAAAATCATCACCGTTAAGATAACCCCCGCCGGAAACATACCCACCCGCGTGGGTTCGGTACTAAACAGGGGAATCCAGCCAAAGTTGTTATGCAGCCACTCCTCAATCGGGATCAGGATTGGTACTAAAACATAAATACCCCATAGTCCGTAAACAACACTGGGAATCGCTGCTAACAGTTCCACCATAAATACCAGCGTCAGCCGCGCTGATTTGGGCAGAAAGTCTTCGCTCAAAAAGACAGCGGTGCCAATTCCTAGAGGTACGGCAAACAGCAGTGCGATCGCGGAACTCACCAGCGTCCCATAGATCATGGGTAGCGCCCCATAATTGTCTTCTACGGGGTTCCAGGCGCTTTTGACCAGAAAGTTCAGCCCAAATGCCCGAATCGCTGGCAAAGCTTCTATGCCCACCGTGATCGCGATGAAGATTAAAACGGCGGCGACTGACAGCGCCAAGATGCGAGCCAGCCAGACAAACCCCCGATCCGTGGTTTTTTCACGACCTGATCGTTGGGGGAGTACTGCTGAATGGGACTCAGCTTGTGTGGTCATAATAAATTAGAGTCAACTGATTGATTGAGCATTGGGGAAGAGTGGATTGGGGAAGAGGGATATTCTCCCTCATCTCCCCTATCTGTGTGAGTTACTCACTAACTTCGATATCATACTCTTGGCTAATCTGATCAGCCTTCTCTGCCACTTTTTCCCGCACATTTTGCGGCAGCTGCACATACCCTAACTCAGGGGCAATTTCTTGACCTTCAGTCAACGCATATTCAATCGTGGCTTCCAAGGCTTTAGCCGTCTGAGGATCATCATACTCCTCGTAAGCCAAAAGCCAAGTGTAGGTAACAATGGGATAGGATTCCTCACCTTCTGGATCAGCAATAAATGCCCGGAGGTTTTCTGGCAGAGTCACAGCTTCTAACGTCTTGGACGCCGATTCATCACTAGGCGTGACAAAATTCCCCACTTGGTTTTCCAAAGCCGCAAAGTTGAGGTCATTCTGCTTGGCGTAGCCGTATTCGACATAGCCGATCGCACCATCGGTTTGTTTAATCTGAGCCGTAACCCCTTCATTTCCCTTTGCGCCAACCCCGGTGGGCCACTCAACGGTTTTGCCTTCCCCAACTTGCTCTTCCCATTCCGGACTAATCGCACTTAGGTGTTTGGTAAAGACGCCTGTGGTACCACTGCCATCGGAACGGTGAATCACGGTAATGGACTGATCGGGCAACTCTACACCCTCATTTGCCGCCGCAATTGCCGGGTCATTCCAGTTGGTAATGTTGCCCAGAAGAATATCCACGTACACATCCCGTGGCAGTTTCAGCTCTTCTATTCCTCCCAGGTTGTATGCCAGTACGATACTGCCAGCCGTTATCGGCAGCAAGAGAACGCCTCTATCGACTTGCTCGATTTCTTCATCACTCATGGCAACATCGCTAGCGCCGAAGTCTACCGTACCTTGAGTGAACTGTTCCACGCCAGCGCCACTACCAACCGATTGATAGTCGATCTGAAGTTTCGGATTTTCACTATTGAATTCTGCGAACCAGCGCTGGTATATCGGTGCTGGGAACGATGCACCCGCACCGGTGAGATCGACAGGTTCAGCCAGGGCAAGTTTGTCGCCCTCTCCACCCATATCAGTTTGAGCGGTATCTCCACCTGTCGTATCCGTTCCACCTGTTGTGTCCGTTCCTTGATCTCCTCCGCACGCCGCTAGGCTAACGGCTAGAGCTAGCACGGAAACTGAGCGCACTACACGAGCTGGATTGATGAAAGCGAGTCGGAACACCATTTGACTAAGCCTCAAAGACAGTTACACTACGGTAAGTCTCTTGCAGGATACCCCTTATTTGTAAAGAGAAGGTTAACGGGTTTCATTTGATTTTCCGTAGGGGTTTGGTTTCCAAACCCCGGTTATTAATTTTGGTTCCCTGATCAATTATCGGGTAAGACAGAATTGGTGTGGAATGCCAGATATAAGGTATAGTGTTAAGTTGCGGTTCTATCGGTTGTGACCTCACGACCAAGCCGTCGAAGTGCAAAGCGAGGGTCAAAGCGTGGTTCAAACGCCATTACGACAGTCTGACAGTTCACTCCATCCGAATGCGGCGAATTCCCCAGCCTCCGTGCCAACCGCAGTGCGAGACTGGCTCAACGCTCTCGCCCAACGGATTATAGCAGGCGATCGCATCAATCGAGAGGAAGCGCTGAAACTGACGCAAATCGAGGGACAGGACAAGATTCTGCTCCTGTGTGAAGCGGCGGATCAAGTGCGCCAAGCCTGCTGTGGCAATACGGTGGATTTATGCAGTATCGTGAACATTAAATCCGGTAGCTGCTCAGAAAACTGCGGCTTTTGCGCCCAGTCTGCCCATCATCCCGGAAAGGATTCTCCCATATACGGACTCAAATCCTCGGAGGAAATACTGGCACAAGCCAAAGCCGCCGATGCAGCAGGGGCGAAGCGTTTTTGCCTCGTGAGTCAAGGGCGCGGACCGAAATATCAGTCCCCCAAATCCACAGAATTTGAGCAAATTCTGGAAACCGTCCAACGGATTATTAGCGAAACCAATATTAAGCCCTGCTGCGCCTTAGGCGAAGTAACACCCGAACAGGCACAGGCACTCAAGGAAGCCGGAGTTACCCGCTATAACCATAACTTAGAGGCATCGGAGACCTTTTTCCCGGAAATCGTCACCACTCACCGTTGGCGCGATCGCGTCGAGACGATTAAGCACCTGAAAGCCGCCGGAATTCAAGCCTGTACGGGTGGTATTTTGGGGATGGGAGAAACCTGGGAGGATCGAGTGGATTTAGCCCTAGCCTTGCGGGAATTAGAGGTAGAATCCGTCCCCCTAAACTTGCTGAATCCCCGTCAAGGAACGCCCTTGGGAGAACAGGCAAAACTTGATCCATACCAAGCACTAAAGGCGATCGCGATTTTCCGGCTGATTTTACCCGAACAAATCATTCGCTATGCTGGCGGACGAGAAGCGGTGATGGGTGAACTCCAAGCCTTAGGATTGAAAGCCGGGATTAATGCCATGTTAATTGGTCATTACCTCACGACCCTAGGACAACCGCCAGAACATGATCATGCCATGTTAGAGTCATTAGGCTTAACCGGAGGCGAAGCACCGCTTCCCGGAGAGCATCAATCCCAGCAAGTATAGAGGGGGAGAGTTAAGGACGATTCGCGTAAAAGTGTCTGCTCCCCATGAACTCGTTTGGGCTTTAATTGGCTTATTACTGACTATCGGTGGCACCTTTCTAGAAGCTTTCGTGACAAATCCGCCCTGGAGTTGGTCAAGCCAAGGAATTCATCCCGTTTCCTTAGGCGTTACCTGTCAGATTGGGGCGGTTCTCCTTGTGGGTTGTTTAGGTGGAAAAAATGCAGGTGTCCTGTCTCAAATCGCTTATGTGGTTTTAGGCTTAATTTTACCTGTCTTTGACCAAGGCGGGGGTTTAGGCTATGTAATAAAACCCATGTTTGGTTATTTATTAGGATTTATTGCGGGGGCTTGGGTGTGTGGTTTTTTAGCATTTCGGATGCCTTTGCGATTAGAATCCCTAGGGTTTAGCTGCTTATGTGGTTTATTCACAATCCATATTTACGGAATAGGCTATTTAACGATTTTTCATCTTATTTTTAATCGGACAAGTATGGATGGTTTATCACTGATGGATGCCATGTTGAAATACTCGATTTATCCGTTACCCGGACAGTTAGCCATTGTTTGTGCGGTGACGGTTATGGCGTATACCCTGCGTCATTTATTGTTTTATTAGTTATTCATCCATAGGTTGTAGAGACGTTCGTAGTTGCGCTTCAGCGCCATAAACCTCCCATCACCCCCGACAAACCCTTAAGTCAAATAGCACTGAAATAAGCATTTGGGGAGCGCCAAAACCCTTTATCTATCGTAGGGTGGGCATTGCCCACCAGCATACCAGTCAGTGACATTCCCCTTAAGTCGAATAGCACTGAAATAAGCCTTTGGGAGCGCCAAAACCAGTAATATACCGTAGGGTGGGCATTGCCCACCAACCTTAAGTCAGTGACATTCCCCTTAAGTCAGTGTTATTTATCCTCATTATCCTCAACTAATCATCGTGGCGTGACACAGCTAAATGGGTGGAATCGATGGGGTTAGTAGTAGGGGCTAAAGCCCCTAATTTTAGGGGTTTCTTTTGTGTAATGCTAATCCATCTTGCTTAGGTATGCCACGCCAGTAATGGCATGACACAGTTAAAATTGTAGATTAGATTTTGTCGGTTTAGTGGGCGCACGTCGGGAAAGGGCGCACGTCGGTGCTATTCTACGATAGGTGGCATTTGTATATAAATCCTGTCCTTTTGCATAACCTCCCCCTGACTGAGAGATAGGAGAACGAGACGTTTATAATTCTTTATATCACTTGATAATTCCAGCGATGCAATACCAACTGAAATATCTGGGCTTGGTTTGGGTAACAGCACTCCTAGCAGTGACTGCTCCTGTCATACCCATGGGTAGCATTGCGCCACTTGTCGCCCAGGCGCAAACGGTAGAAGATCAAAAAGCCGAGGCGGAACGACTCTTCCAACAGGGAGTGCAGGAATACCGTCGAGGGCAATATCAACAGGCGTTGGCAACCTATCAACAAGCGCTGGAAATACAACAAGCCCTCAATGATCAGGCGGGAATCGGGCAAACCCTCAATAATATCGGTGAGGTTTATTACTGGTTGCGGCAACATGAAGCTGCTTTAACCAGCTTACAGCAGGCTCTCTCCATTCGCATAGCACTCAAAGACCGTGCTGGAGAGGGAGAAACCTTAGATAACTTGGGTATAACCTATTACGGCTTAAAGGACTCTGAGCAAGCCTTAGAAACCTTACAGCAAGCGCTTTCTATTCGCCAAGAATTACAGGATCGCAGCGGAGAAGGCAAAACTCTCAGTAATATTGGCGCTGTTTACGCTTTTAGTTTACAACAATCGTCCCAAGGCTTAGAAACCTTACAGCAAGCCCTGGCGATACAGGAAGAAGTCGGGGATAAATTTCATGCCGAAATTACCCTGCGAAAATCGGCTGGGCGTATGAAAGCCTGGAAGACTATTCTCGCGCTTTGGAGTGGTCAAAGAAAGCGTTAGTTCTTAGCCGTGAGATTGGTAACCGTGCGGGTGAGGGTGGAAGTTTACTGGCGATAGGATACGCTTATTACAATTTAGAAGACTATGACCGCTACTTGGAACATTACCAGCAAGCTTTACCCCTAATTCAAGATGCCGGAATTCGTCCATTAGAAAGTAGTATTCTTTTGCAAATAGGATCGGCTTATTCTATTCAAGGAAAATATGAATTAGCAGTGGAATTTTATCAGCAAGGACTAACCCTTGCACGAGAACTCGACGATAAACTACAAGAATCTCAACTTCTATCATTCATAGCCTCTAGTTACTATAGGCAAGGAAAATATGATCTTGCAATTGAATACTACCAACAAGCATTAGCCCTTCAGCAACAACCTCTTAATGATCGCACAGCACAACTAAACACCATTCTTCAAATGATGAGAGTGTATTATCTAAGTGTCGGTTCTGCCCATGATAAAAAAGATTATTCTCTTGCTCTTAAACAAAGCGAAACGATCATTGCTTTAGTTCCAGAAGCATTAAATATTGCTAGAGAACTACAAGATTCAATAAAGAAACAAGAGATAATGGAGATAGAAAGTAGTACCTATGCAAAAATTGGTTCTATCTACTACGATTTGTTAGATTTGCCAAAAGCCCAAGAGTTTGCCGAACAAGGTCTAACCATTGCGCGACAGTCTGAAAGTTTAGAAGCAGAAGCTTTTCCTCTATCGGTTCTTGCTAGAGTGTATACTTCACTGGCAGATTATGCCAAGGCGATTGAAGTCTATAAGCGAGATTTGGATATTGCGCGACAACTCAAAGATCCATTTTCAGAAACGCTATCTTTAATTAGTCTGGCTAGTACTTATAATATGGTGGGAGACTATGAGAAGGCGATTGAGTTACTCCAGCAAGCATTAGTGATAACCGGAGAAATAAATACTTCTGAACTAGCACCTAATTTACAAGACACAGCGTTGAACTTGCGAAACAATGCATTGAGGAGTTTAATCCTGGTTTACATCAATCTTGGAGACTTCGATCAAGCGCTTGATTATGCTCAGCAAAACGTAAGTTGGGCGCAAAGTATCGCGAAATCGGATAAAGAAGCAGAGGCGCTGATTCAGTTGGCTAATGTATATACTTTGTTCCGAGATTCTGCTCAAGCTGTGGAGTTAATCCAACAAGCTTTATCGATTGCTAAAACAATAAAACATCCTCAGCTAGAGGCGAAAGCCTGGGACAATTTGAGTGAGATTTACAATCAGCAAGGAGATCATACTTTAGCGCTGGATGCCGCCAACAAAGCATGGGAAATTGCTAAAGCATTGGGCGATCCAAATCTCGAACGGAATGCTTTGGATCAGCTTATAGATATTTACAAAAGCCAGGGCAACTATGACAAATCATTAGAGTTAGCGCAGCAACTTTTGACCCTAATTCGGCAGTACCAGTTAAATGGCTTTGAAATCACAGCTTTAACGGAGTTGAGTGCCAATTATCTTTGGCTGGGCAATACAGAAAAAGCAACTGAATATGGGAAAGAAGCTTTAGCATTAGCACAGCAAAGACAAGTTCCCGCAGATGAGCAGATAGCTTTAACTGGATTAGCTCAAATCCATAATCAACGGGGAGAATACGAGCAGGCGGTTGAATTGGCGCAAAGGAGTTTAGACATTTCCCAGCGGACAAAAAACTTCTTTGGAGAAGTTGAGGCTTCAAAGGTTCTTAGTGAAGCTTACGCCGCACTCGGAGATTATCAAAATGCCATTAGTGTTGCCGAACCCCGTTTAGCCCTAGCTCGGAAATTGAATGATCGCTATTCTGAAGCGGAGTTACTCATTAATTTGGGCAATGCTTACAACGTTATTGGAGAACACAGCAAAGGCAAAGAGTTGATTGAGCAAGGTTTAACAATAGGTCGAGAACTTCAAAATCCAGCTTTAGAGGGGTTGGCGCTAGCAAGGTTGGGTAATGTTTATACGTCGTTCAAGGATTATCAGCAAGCTTTGGAGCTGTATCAAAAAAAAAATCGCTCAGGATAACAACAGTCCTAGAGCGCAGACATTACCATTAACCCTTTTAGGGACTGCTTATTTAAATTTAGGAGATTACCAGACAAGCCGTGAGTACTATCAGCAAGTGCTACCCATTTTGCGGACATTGCAAAATCGTCATGACGAAAGTATCATTTTGACAATGATCGCCTGGAATTACTTTGTTCAAGGGGAAGCTGAAAAAAGCCTTGATTTCGCTCAACAAGGGTTAGTGATAGCCCAGGAAATTCAACAGCCTTTTCTGGAAATAGTTGCTAACGTGGTGCTAAGTATTGGTTATGCTGAATTAGGGGATGATCAAAAAGCCATGGAATCAGCCCAAGCTTTTTTAGCATTCACTCGAAATGTCCAAAATCTTACCTTAGAAAGGGATGCACTGAACCTCATCGCTAGTCTACACCGTAAATTTGGCAGAAAGCAAGAAGCTATCGCGACTTACCAACAGGCATTAGCTATCAATACGCTTGAGGAAGTCATTGGTGATAAATCCTATAGCTATGCAGGTTTGGGGCGGCTTTATGCAGAGTTAGATCAACCTAATATTGCTATTACCTATTACAAACAAGCGATCAATGACTTTGAAGAAATTCGGCGGATTAATCAAGAACTACCGCCCCAGTTACAAAAATCTGCTCTACAAGCCATAATTGATTTTGACGGACTGACAACCGCTGATATTTATCGCCAATTAGCGGACTTGTTATTATCCCAAGGGCGAGATAAGGAAGCTCATCAGGTATTGGAACTGTTGAAGATACAGGAAATTCGCGATTTAGCCAGAGGTACAGTCTCAACCAATGACCAACCGGATGTACTTCTCAGCGAAGCCGAGAAAAAGGTTCAAGCTGAAAGCCAATCCCTAATTGCTTTAGGACAACAAATTAATGAATGTGAACGGACAAATTGTACTGAAAAAGGCGAGTTAAATGACCGTCTGACTGTTTTAATCCGTGAGTTTAATCAAAACTTGAAAACCATTGAAAAAGAAATTCGCTCCAACCGGGCGACTGATGATCTGTTCTTCGATCCCAGGAAACTCGCCAAAGCCAGGGAAATTGTAGAAGCTCAACCGCATACCGTCTTAATTTACCCGTTGGTACTAGAAGAAAGACTGTGGTTAATCATGTTCTCAGAAGGGGGAGTTGTCCATAAACAAGAAGTTAATATTGGAGAAGAAGAGTTAGGGGAAACAGTTAACCGATTCCGGAGATTACTGGAAAATAACCGCTCGGATATTGCCGAAATTAAAGAAACGGGAAAACAACTCTACGATTGGTTAATTAAACCCTTTGCTGCCGAACTCAAGCAAAACCAGGTGCAGAATTTAGTGTTCGCTTTGGATCGGGTAACGCGATATATTCCTATGAGTACTTTGTCGGATGGGGAAAACTACTTGATTGAAAATTATACCATCTCGACCGTCTTCTCAGCCGATTTAACCAATATAAGCGATCGCCTTCCTGTGGATACTCAAGATGTCCCCGTTCTAGCAATGGGTGTATCTGATGCGGTTGGTGGTTTCTCGTCCTTGCCATACGTCCAAACTGAACTCAATGCCATTGTGCGCCAAACAACCGATGATGATCTAGGGATTTATCCAGGGACAACGTTTCTTAATGATACGTTTGACTATCGCAGTTTGCGCGATAATTTGACGGGACACCAGATTTTACATCTAGCGACTCACGGAGTATTTGTTCCGGGTAGTGCGGATGACTCGTTTCTGTTGTTAGGCGATGGTGAACAGCTAAGAATTCCCGACATTCAAACGTTAACTCAGTTACAGGACATTCATCGCTTTTCTCGTGAGACCCCGCATGAGCGCGAAGCAATGCGGGGAGGAATAGAGGTCAAACCGTGCCGCTCGACGCGGTGAGGTTTGACAGTCCAGGTATAGGCACGACGATTAGCCCCGTGCTTCGCTGCAACA
>NZ_JAVJUO010000093.1:0-10370 GCF_040220555.1 Coleofasciculus sp. C1-SOL-03 | reverse complement strand
AACGGAAAATAGGGCGTTTCGGCTTTTAGAAGTGAGTTTGACCGAACCTAATTTTGTACGGTTTTTCCTCCTTGTCTTCTTTCCTTCCTTGTCCTCCTTGTCTTGTCCCCACCCTAAAATAAAAAACCTACACCTGTCAGGGAATGTAGGGGCGGGTTTCACTATTATCGTTTTTTTCTGCCCCGATGTGACTAAACCCGCCCCAACCCAGGAATATAGGGGCGGGTTTATTACAGTTATCGGTTTTTGCCAAAACGTTATCGGTAAAACCCGCCCCTACAGCATTGATGGAAAACCTTCGCCGCGATGGTCTAGGTCTGTTGCCTCTATTGTAAAGTTTTGTTAAGAAACTCGTAAATTCCCTGAGAGGGGTAAAAGCGGGAAATCCTTGTCATACCAGGCTTTAGGGCAAACTCGATAATATTGCACTTTAAAAAATCTTATGGCTGATTCCCAAAAATCACTGATCCCCAAACCCAAAACTTCGTGTTAGTCTGTGTCAGTTCCACAAAAATAGGACGAAATCGAAATGAGTATGAGTTGCAGTAGATTTTTCTTAATCCTCTTGCATCACCATCCATAACCCTAAACGTAGAATTCTAGAGGCTTTTGATCTAGGCTTATGAATCAGCGAATTTTGAGTGGTCTCACTGTTACCGTCTTAACCACAGCCCTCAGCACAGTGATATCCCATCCAGCTAACCAAGCTCAGGCAGTTGACCAAGGTTCTGAGGGCAACTTGACTCCCGCTCAAGCGCTACACTCTGGGCAAACACCTCCCTCCACCTCCTCTCAACCAACCCCTCAGCCGCCAGAGGTGGTAAAAGTGGGAGAATTTCAATCCCCCACCGCCAAGGGTGGGGAAGCAGAAGAAATCATTGCTAAAATTCATGCCTATTCACTCGATGGGCGTCAGGCGGCTACTCTGTATGTGCGCGACATCCCTGTTCTGACGTTCTTAGGTTCTCCTGCAACTGCAAATAATGACACCAAAGTGGGAGAAGTGGCTCTGGGAAATGACACTGAACCCGAGTATTCCTCATCAAAAACGGTGTCTGACTATCCATCCTCAGAGGCAGACCAACTGGACAATACCGCCTCGCCCAGTGTCACCTCAACCAGTAATGCCAATCCAGATGATGCCGTAGGGCGGGCGACAGCGGTTGCGGCTCAACTCAATCAACTGCATCGGGATAATATTGATGCAGAGGCGATCGCCGTTCGTTGGAATGAGTCGTGTAACTGCTACAGCATCAAGGTAAACGACCAGGAGTTGGTGCAAGTTAACGACAACACTATCCTGCCCGATACCACCGAAAACCTAACCGAAGATGCCCGACAAGCCACGAATCGACTGCGACGCTTGATGGGTAATGCTCCCCCCATACGCCAAATTGAGGGCAAACCCAAAGCCCAGACAATCGCCCAAGTCGCCCTGGGTCCAGTACGCTTCCAGGTTAAGGGTATTGCCTCCTGGTATGGTCCTGGCTTTCATGGAAACCGCAGCGCCAGTGGTGAGCGATTTAATCAAAATGCCCTAACCGCCGCTCATCGCAGCTTACCCTTTGGTACTAACGTGCGAGTCACCAACTTAAATAATGGTCGCTCCGTTATCGTGCGGATTAATGACCGAGGACCCTATACCAGAGGGCGAGTCATTGACCTTTCCGCCGCCGCCGCCAGAGTCTTAGGATTGATTAGGACGGGTGTGGCACCTGTACGGATTGAGGTTTTAGATAACTAGTGGACTGACACAGCTAAAATGATGGATTAGATGTGACGATTGAATCGGGCGCAAGTCTTTGCGCCCCTACAGTTTCGGGGCTAATGGTTAATTCATCAAATAAGGTGTGCCACGCCACTAGTGGACTGACACAGCTAAAATTGTGGAATAGATTTGACGTTTAAACCGGGCGCAAGCCTTGCGCCCCTACAATTCTAATCCACCAATTAAGGTGTGCCACGCCACTAGTAGGGAATAGTTTTGAGTGTGTAGGGGCGGGTTTAGGAACTTGATGCGTGGCTATTGATGGTAACGTTTCTGCAAAACCCGCCCTGACCAATCCTTCGCTTCCCTAGTCGGACAAGGTTGTGAATGTTCCAGACGTGCCATGGCGCGTTTGAGAGGAGAGGGCGACCCGACCCAATTGAGTGAACTGGAGTTGTTCATTAATGCAAGCGGGTCGCCCCTACAAAGTTTATGAATTCTTGGACGAATGACCAATGACCAATGACCAATAACCAATGACCAATAACCAATGACCAATGACCAATGACCAATGACCAATGACAATTGCTAACATCGATCTAAGATCCAACCACTAAACTCTCATGCGTCTGTTTACGACAATCGCGGGATTGCGCTGCCACTTAGACCATCATCGAACCCAAAAAACCGTCGGTTTAGTGCCGACGATGGGAGCGTTACACCCTGGTCACTTGAGCTTAATCGAGCGGGCAAGACGCGAAAATGCTATTGTCGTTGTCAGCATTTTTGTCAATCCGCTCCAGTTTGGACCTGGGGAAGATTTGCAGCAATACCCGCGTCAGTTGGAGGAGGATCAACGCTTTTGTGAACAAGCGGGAGTGGATGTGATTTTTGCGCCCACAGCCGTGGAGTTGTATGGTGATGACCCATCCGATTCAGGCACCCCGACGGAGTTCACTCAAGTCCAACCCCCACCAGCCATGACTTCTATATTATGTGGTCATTCTCGTCCAGGTCACTTTCAGGGGGTGGCGACGGTGGTGACGAAGTTATTAAATCTAGTGCAACCCGATCGCGCTTATTTTGGTCAAAAGGATGCTCAACAATTGGCGATTATTCGCCGTTTGGTCGCGGATCTAAATATACCTGTCACTATCGTCTCTTGTCCGATCGCCCGTGAGCCGTCAGGTCTTGCTCATAGTTCTCGGAATCAGTATTTGACACCAGCACAAAAGGCACAAGCTCCGATTCTCTACAAGGGTTTACAAAATGCCCAAAATGTGTTCCAAGCTGGGGAGCGCGATCGCACCGCCTTAATTGCTGCTGTTACCTCAGAACTCAGCTTGATAGAGGAGATTCAAGTCGAGTACATTGAATTAGTCCATCCCACTACTCTGACTCCCCTAGAACAAGTAGAAGATCAAGGATTACTCGCGATCGCGGCTCGTCTGGGTTCAACTCGATTAATTGATAATATCCGGCTGCGAAATCGCCAACCGATTATTGCCATTGATGGACCCGCAGGAGCCGGAAAATCCACGGTAACTCGGTTAGTGGCGCAGCAATTAGGCTTAATGTATCTGGATACGGGAGCCATGTATCGGGCGGTGACGTGGCGAGTGCTGCAAGCCGAAATTGATTTTACTGATGAACCTGCGATCGCGGAATTGGTGAGTCAATGTCAAATATCCTTGATCAGTAGTGGTTCCCAACCCCAAAGTTTGAGGGTGTGGATTGATGGCAAAGAAGTCACCCAGGCGATTCGCTCGTTAGACGTTACCGCCAATGTTTCTGCGATCGCGGCGATCCCGGTTGTACGTCACGAATTAGTCAAACAACAGCAGCGCTGGGCGTCTAAAGGTGGTGTTGTCGCTGAAGGGCGAGATATCGGGACTCATGTTTTCCCCGATGCTGAACTGAAAATTTTTCTCACCGCCTCGGTTCAAGAACGGGCACGCCGACGCCTGCAAGATCTTCAAGACGAAGACCAAGGTACTGTCAGTTTAGAACAGTTAGAGGCGGATATTCAATTACGAGATCAGCGTGACAGCACTCGCGCCTTAGCTCCCCTGCGCCAAGCCGCCGACGCGATCGAAATTAATACGGATGGATTAACAATTCCTGAAGTTACCGATAGAATTATTAGTGCATACCACGAAAAAGCATTATCGCCAACTAACGAATAAAAGCTTGCCTATAAGCATTACCGTCTTAAACCTTCTAGTGGTGTGGCACAGCTAAAATTGTGGATTAGATTTGACCATTGAATCGGGCGCAAGTCTTTGCGCCCCTACAGTTTCCGGGTAATTCTAATTCATCTTGCTAAGGTGTGCCACGCCACTACCTTCTGCTACACCCCCCCACTCAAAAAAACTAATCCTTTATCCCGGATATACTGCCATTTGCGTCGTAACTAACAAAAGAATCATTAACACTAAGGCGGATTTCGGTATCCAGTTGCCCTACAGCGAACTGAATATCCCCCGAAATGGTTGCGTTTAGCGATTGAGACGCAGGGTTTAGCATCAGAATTCATCAAGCGGGTTGATCTACGCTTAGACATAAATGTCTGGCGATAGATCAACCCGCCGCTTGGATTATTCTACAACAAGAATGATCCAAAAATTGCTGATCTGCTAAACAACCATGACGTGCCGCCTGTGTATTCAGAGGAGTGAAGGAGATTAAAGGTGGCAAACCCTTGTCAGTTAGTTTGGCAGTACAGATTATCCATTAGTTTAACCGCTGCCACACTTGGTTTTATTGCAAGTTTGAGTGTATCCGTTGCTCGTTCAGTTAACCCAAAACTAGCGATCCCTAGTCCAAATCTGAACCAACAAGAACGATCAACATCCCAGAGTTTGCAAATCAAGGGCTTACTTGGAGAGGAACAAGATATCTATGAAAAAATGCTGGTTCACTTGGCAGAGGAAGAAGCCAAACGCTTAACCTTTTCTGTGCCAGTAGAATTTCAAGGCAAAACCATTCATTCTCGTGTCCTTAAGGATAACGCTAAAGTGATTGCCCTCACCTTTGATGATGGACCTTCATCGCAAACAACCCCCCAAGTTTTAGACATTCTCAAACGAGAAAATGTCAAAGCCACTTTTTTTGTGGTCGGTAAGACAGTTAAGACTCATCCCCAGCTTATGAAACAAATTGTGGCTGAAGGTCACGCCATTGGTAACCATACGTGGAATCATCACTATCACCAGTACAGTCCATCGGCGGCGGCGCATGAACTGGAGACAACCGCCACTTTAATTCATCAACTCACTGGCGTCAAAACGGCGTTATTCAGACCGCCTGCTGGCATTTTAAATAACGGCTTAGTCAGCTATGCTCACCAAAAAAAATATGCCGTGATCATGTGGTCAGCCGATACAAAAGATTGGCAAAGTCATCGGATAACTGTGCCAAAATTAATCGATAACGCCCTTGAAGACGTGCAACCGGGTGGTATTATTTTACTCCACGATGGTGGTGGCGATCGCTCAAAAACAGTGCAAGCTTTACCGAAGTTGATTACTGAACTCAAACAGCGCGGTTATCAATTTGTCACGGTGTCGGAATTATTGGATATCCCAGATTAACATTGTCGAGACGGGTTTAGACCCAATTGTAGGGGCGGGTTTAGGAGCATTGGTGTCAACTTAAGCGCTAAAAGCAGGGGGAGCGGGGGGAGCAGGGGAAGCAGGGGAAGCAGGGGAAGCAGGGGGAGCAGGGGAAGCTCTTGCTGGAAGCAGAGATACTTTCGCCTGGGATGGCAAGCCGACCTAAGCGCCGAAGTTCACCTCAACAGGGGGTTGAAACTGTTGCCTGTTGCCTGTTGCCTCTTGCCTCTTCCCACCACCTAATTAATGCAAGAAATGACGCCGACCTGTCAGAACCATGACTACACCCAATTCATTCGCCGCCTGAATCGAATCCTGATCGCGTAAACTTCCGCCCGGTTGTACGATCGCTTCTATGCCAGCATCAGCCGCCGTCCTTACGGAGTCATCAAAGGGGAAGAATCCATCACTGGCGAGAATACCCCCTTTGGCTTTTTCCCCAGCTTGTTCTAAGGCAATTTTCACCGCACCCACGCGATTCATTTGACCCGCGCCAATTCCTAATGTCGTGCGATCGCGGGTGACGACAATGGCATTGGATTTAACATGTTTACACACCGTCCAGGCAAATAATAACTCCTCTAATTGATCCGTCGTCGGTTGCTTTTCGGTAACAACTTGCCAGTCGTCGGGGCGATCAACAGCATCATCCGACGCTTGCACCAACAACCCGCCAGCAATAACTTTTACAGTTTGCTGGGGACCATTTGGTAACTCAGGTAGCAGTAACACTCTTAACTTCGATTTTTTCGCCAGAATTTCTTTAGCATCAGGTTCACACTCCGGTGCAACGACACATTCTAAGAAGGTTTGGGTTAACGCCCCGGCTGTCGATAGGTCAATCGGATGGTTCAGGGCGACAATACCGCCAAAGGCAGAAACGGGGTCAGCATGTAAGGCTTTTTCGTAAGCTTCAAACAGCGTACCTCCCAACGCCACACCACAGGGATTGGTATGCTTGAGGACAGCGGCGGCGGGTAAATCCGTAAATTCAGTAATAATCCGCCGTGCGGCTTCTAAATCCACCAGATTATTGTAACTGAGTTCTTTTCCTTGCAGTTTAGTGGCGGCTGCCCAGCCTGCGGGAGTGGTTCCGGTTTGATACCAGGTTGCCGATTGATGGGGATTTTCTCCGTAGCGTAGGGATTGCAGTTGCTTTCCGGAGAGGACAAAATCTTGGGGAAGGGATGGTGCTTCCGGGGCTTCGCTGCGGGGTTCCTGGGTTTTGCCTAGGTAGGAAACGATCGCGCGATCATAGTCACCGGTATGAGAAAATGCCTCTATTGCACAGGCTTGGCGGAATTCTAGAGACGGGTGATGCTCATGCTGGCGTAATTGTTCGAGATAGGTATCATACTGATTGGGATTACATAACACCGTGAGATGGGCGTAATTCTTCGCTGACGCCCGTAACATGGCAGGTCCACCAATATCGATATTTTCGATCGCCTCTTTCCACGTTACATCCGGTTTGGCGATCGTTTCCTCAAAGGGATACAAATTCACCACGACCAAATCAATCGGTAGAATCTCATGGGCTGCCATTTGTTCCACATCCTCCGCCACATCGCGCCGTCCCAGAATACCGCCATGAATTCGGGGATGCAGGGTTTTTACTCTACCGCCTAAAATTTCGGGAAATTCTGTATAATCTGATACTTTAGTTACGGGTAAATCCGCCGCTTGCAGGACTTTCGCGGTTCCCCCACTACTCATTAAGGCAAAGTCAAATTCTGTCACTAACTGGCGGGCAAACTCAACCAGTCCAGTTTTATCCGATACACTCAGCAGGGCTAAACGTGCCATAACTCTTCTCAATCACAATATTCTTTAGGATATCTGTTATTAGGGAAATTCTCCCCCATCTTCCCCATCTTCCCCATCCCTCATCAAAAACCCCGTCCTCGCCAATCAGGGGGACAGGGTTATCGGGGGAAACTCAAAATTACGATGAGGCAATAGCGAGTTTCCCGGCTACAAATAATCCTATAACTAGGATTTTTGGATAGCTTGTGGTGGTAATGCTGTTGGGAGGATGTCACTAAAGAACAATACCAACAAATTCTCTCCTCAATCTATACCCACCACTCCGCTTAAGGCATGGGATGGAAAAGGAGATCCGGGAAAAAGCGGTTAAATTCAATCAAAATTCCGGCGGTAATGGTTAACCAAATCGCAATTAACACCGGGGCTAAGGAAAGATACTTGAGAAAATACTGCATCAAACTTCTCCTGAACGTGGTAGGTAAGTCAATCAATCGTGTAACTAGAAGATGGGGAAAGCGAGTATGACCTTAATTCGCCGAAATGACGGAGAATTCTACAGCCATCAAATCCGATCTCCAGTTGTCAATTCTTAGATTAGCGAGGGGATACGGGGATCTCCTCCTCCTTGGCATATAATTTGCCAGAGAGGGCTTCTTGCACGGCGGCTAGGGGCCAAGCAAAACCAAAGAGCATTTTATTAATTGCCAACGGCATGTCGATGATAATTTCTTTTTCTTCGGGTTTCTTTTCGCTTTGAATCGCTTGTAAATAGGCGCGACCAACCCAACCAATCCAGCCAGCCATGTACAAAAAGAGAATGCTGGGAATGAGAAAGTCGCCAGCCCGACTGAAGCGACCATCAGCAATCAAGTGAGGCAGTCCGTCATCACCGCAGAGGGCTTCGGAATAGCGCTCAAAGCGTTTTTGCCCGGAATTGGGGTCATCGGTGGTTGCACGAGCGTTCTGCGCCCGTTGCTGAAATGCGGGTGACTCACTACAGGGTGTGAGATGGTCAAAATCAGCCAAGGCTGGATTGACAAAGCTAAACCAGAGGGTCACGGCGAAAAGTAGAGCCAACAATCGTCGCATAGAATTGTTTCCTTTTGTTACGAAATCAAAAGTTTTGTGTACGAAACACAGAAATGATTTGTACACTCCAGCAATATTACTCTGAGAGGTTGAACCTAGTAAAGTTTAATTAATTAAAATGTAAATTGATTGTTTCGGGTTATGGGCAAATGGCTTGTGTTTTAGCCATAGAAACCAGTTGTGACGAAACCGCCGTGGCGGTGGTGCACGATCGCACTTGTTGTAGTAATGTCGTGGCATCTCAGATTCCGGTGCATCAGCCTTATGGTGGGATTGTACCGGAAGTGGCGTCGCGATCGCATCTGGAGATGATCAATACCGCGATCGCCCAAGCTTTAACCGAAGCGAATCTGGGTTGGGAGGCGATTGATGGCATCGCGGCGACTTGTGCGCCCGGTTTAGTGGGTTCGCTGTTGATGGGGTTAACCGCAGCGAAAACCCTGGCAATGGTTCATGATAAGCCGTTTCTGGGAGTGCATCACTTAGAAGGGCATATTTATGCCACCTATCTGATTGAACCCGAACTCGAACCGCCGTTTTTATGTTTGCTGGTGTCTGGGGGTCATACCAGTTTAATTTATGTTAAGGATTGTGGCGTCTATGAAATGCTGGGTTCAACTCGTGATGATGCAGCAGGTGAGGCGTTTGATAAGGTAGCGCGATTGTTACACTTAGGTTATCCCGGCGGTCCTGTGATTGATCGGTTAGCCAAGGAAGGAAATCCTCACGCCTTTGGGTTACCGGAAGGGAAGGTATCTCGTGCGAGTGGGGGGTATCATCCTTATGATTCCAGTTTCAGTGGGTTGAAGACGGCTGTCTTGCGATTAGTGCAACAATTAGAACAAAAAGGGGATGAATTACCTGTTCAGGATATAGCCGCCAGTTTCCAGGAAACCGTGGCGCGATCGCTTACCAAACGGGCGGTTAATTGCGCGATCGATTATGGGTTAACCACAATTGCTGTTGGGGGTGGCGTTGCGGCAAACAGTGGCTTGAGACAGCACCTGCAAGGGGCGGCGTCAGCTCACAAGTTGCGCGTTCTTTTCCCACCGATTAAGTATTGTACCGATAATGCTGCCATGATTGGTTGTGCGGCGGCGGATCACCTGAATCGTGGACATACCTCTCCCTTAACTATCGGTGTGCAGTCGCGGCTACCGATTACCAAGGTGATGGAATTGTATAGCAAAAGGTAGAGGGCAGAGGGCAGAGGGCAGAAGGGAAAAGATTGACTGGTCAAGGTTTCAGCACCTTCATTTGTCTTAATCGACTTGGCGACTGCTATACCAACACTCAACAGGCGATCGCTAAATTGTTAACAGTTGACGGATTTGATCTGCCAGGGTTTGGCTAGCGCTATCCGCCGTTACCAGTTCAATTTGTTCAGCACTGCTAGCACCCAATCCTAGTTCGACGGCTCGTTGAATTTGCTCTAACTGCCAAATTGAACCACTAGAAACCGCATCAGTAGTGCCAAGCGATCGCAAGATGGCAATGGCGACTGCATCAATCGCCACGCGATCGGTTCCCGCTAGCATTACCTCGGCTTTTACCTTCTTCCCAGAGGCGGGTCCACCATTGACAAAAGCGTCTACCCCATCTAATAGAATCAGCGCGGGTTTGTAGGCTTGGTTAATTTCGGCAATCATGACTCGTTGATGAGGGGAAGAATGTAAATCCTGCATATAATTAAACGAATCCCCCGGCACATATTTGGCAACCATCCCCACGGAATTTTTTAGCGACAGGGTAAAATGACCGCCAAAACGATGAGTTTTCAAGCAACAGGTATTAACAATCGCTCCAGCATCGAGAATCGGACGAGCAAAGGCAAACCCTTTTTGCCAATGAGTTCCCTCGGCGGCAATATACTGCCATTGATCGGCATCCATCTCATCAAAAACAATGGTTTCCAAGCCATAGCGATCAGCCAATTGAAACACCTGTTTTTGTTCCATGGCTTGACGAGTATCTGCCATACCCGAGCGATCGCCTATGGTAATTCCTTGGCTTCCAGCAGTCTGTAACTCTTGCACCAGCGCCTCTAGGAGTTGCGTATCTGTAGCGGCTGGGGCGGGATCTCCGGTGTTATAGTTGGGCTTAAGGAATATAGTGCGATCAGAGAGTCGTTCCGGTTGTAGCAAATCCAGTGCTTTTTGAGTTCCAGCTACTCGGTCATCAGTACGCACCAG
>NZ_JAVJUO010000092.1:0-4260 GCF_040220555.1 Coleofasciculus sp. C1-SOL-03 | reverse complement strand
GGAAAATAGGGCGTTTCGGCTTTTAGAAGTGAGTTTGACCGAACCTAATTTTGTACGGTTTTTCCTCCTTGTCTTCTTTCCTTCCTTGTCCTCCTTGTCTTGTCCCCACCCTAAAATAAAAAACCTACACCTGTCAGGGGGAGCGGGGGGAGTTATCAGTTATCAGTGAGCAGTTATCAGTTATCAGGAGATGGGGGAGATGGGGGAGATGGGGGAGATGGGGGAGATGAGGGAGATGAGGGAGATGAGGGAGATGAGGGAGATGAGGAAGATGGGGGAGATGAGGAAGTCAAGTTAACTCAAAACTCTACCTTACCTATTGCCTATTCCCTGTTCCCTGTTCCCTGTTCCCCGTTCCCTGTTCCCTGTTCCCTGTTCCCTGACGAATAACGAATGACAAATGACAAATATTAGAGTAAAGTAAACAAGTGTAAAGAAACTTGTACCTTAACCTAACCTTATCTCCCGTTTAAGATATTTCACCCCTGTCCATTGTTCTGTGTATCGCAATGCTGGATCTTTTCAAACGATTTTTGGTAATCTTGGCATCATTTTGTATAGCTGGCTCGGTTTGGGCGATCGCACCATCTGCCCAGGCTTATAACAACCCTGACCTACTCCCGGAAACCCAGACACCGATTATTGACTTGGCGAATCTGCTGCCCCAGCTTCAAGAGGAAGCCTTAATTCAAGACATAGAAACCTTTGAGGCGCAAACAGGCTGGAAGCTGCGGGTACTCACCCAATATGACCGTACACCGGGTTTAGCGGTGCGGGATTACTGGGGACTCAATGATAAAAGCGTTTTATTGATTGCTGACCCACGCGGCGGTAATCTGTTGGGCTTTAATGTGGGCGACGATTTATATCAGTTTCTACCCCGTACCTTTTGGGTCGAGTTACAGACACGCTTTGGCAACCTCTACTTTGTGCGCGAGAATGGGGAAAACCAGGCAATTGTCAATGCATTAGAGACGGTTAAAACCTGCCTAAATAAGGGTGGATGTCGAGTGGTTCCGGGCTTGCCTCAAGAACAGTGGATTCTCACCCTGATTACCTCCTTAGTTGGTGGTGTCGTTTTGGGATTTGCGGCGATTCCGCGCAAAGATGGACAACTTGTGGCTTGGCAATGGGCGTTAATCTTTTCTCCCTTGTGGGGTATTCTCTTCATTGCTTTCGGAATCGGTCCTGTTGTCACTCGGACGGCTGAATGGTTGCCTTTATTCCGGAATGTATTGGCGTTTGCGCTAGGGGCGTTAGTGGCTTACCTGTCACCGTTCATTGGTCAAACGACAGCGTCGGAAATGTAATTGATCATTTGTCCTTTGTTTTTCCCAGTAAGGGCGCACGTCTATCATCCGTGTCAACTTAAGCCATAATCCTTACCCATTCTAATTTTTAGCCACGGTCGAAGGGCGGGTTTATTCAAGTTATCAGTTGGGTGCTTTCATGTTATCTGTAAAACCCGCCCCTACACCCCCGCTCTAAGAGTTCTTTACCTTAAGTTGACACCAATGCACGTCTATGCGCCCCTATAATTTTATTTACTGACAATTCCTGACCACTGCACCTTTTTTTGCTGAGTGCGACGATAGGAGAAGAAATACTCCGGTTGCTGATAGGTACAGTGAGGCGCGATCGCAACTTGTTCATCCTGGAAGCCGAGTTGTTCAAGTTGTATCGCGTTTACCCGCCGTACATCTAAGCGAACTCGTCCCGGATGGGGATCATCGAAAATGGGGGAATGGGGAAGCTGCTGTAATTGCGGCAAAATTAATTCGGGAGTTGTTTTATCCGTTGGGATAATACTAGAACCCACGTCTATGGCGACGGTTTCCGAAACTTGATACACGTCTCCCGCAATTGCCGGTCCCATGGCAACCCTCAGATTGTCTAAGCGGCTACCTGTTTCTAGGAATCGCGCGATCGTATTGGGTACAATTCGAGACGCTGTGCCTCGCCATCCCGCATGAATCGCCGCAACTTGTCCCGTTTGTTCATCACCAATCAGTACAGGTGTACAGTCAGCCGTACAAACCCATACAGATTGCTGGGATTGTTCTGTGAGGATACCATCAGCCGCAGGCTTGTCAGGTGTCTGAGTCTCCTGTTGACTGACTGAACTGACAATTTCCGAGGGGGTCAAGACAGTATTGCCATGCACTTGGCGTACCCGATAAACATCCGCTTCAGGCTGCAAGGCTTCAACGATTTGGTCAGGAGTATGGGGTGAAAAGGCTGAGGTGAAGAAGCCGTGACGCCAAGGTTCTAGCAAGCTACAGGTTAGATACGGTAAGTTATCCCACGTTTGCCAGTGCCACGTATGCATTGATTTTTGTTCATGGTTCATGGTTCATGGTTTATTGTCTGCTGTGTCAAAAAGAGCGAAGCACAGGAGTACAATAAGCTAGCTTACTAAACTTTAAGCTGTAGTGGTACTTAATCAACAAGCTCTGGAAATAGCCCTGCAAACCGTCACGCAACAGCTATCCCACTCTAGACTCCCAGGACTTCAACACACCGGGGATTGTCCTATCCATTTAGTTGACAGCCTATCGTCTACTAATCAAACCCTCTGGGAATTACTAGACAGAGGAACCCCACCTCCTACCATTGTTATCGCCGCTCAACAAACCGCCGGACGAGGACAGTGGGGACGGCAATGGCAATCTGCTCCGGGTGGGCTATACTTATCGTTGGCTTTAACCACGAATGTGGAAGCCTGCAATAGCGCCCAGCTAACCATGTGCAGTGCTTGGGGCATTGCTATGGCGTTGAGATGCTATGGTATTCCTGTCCTGATTAAGTGGCACAATGACCTGCTGTTATTGGGCTATAAGTTGGGGGGGATTCTCACCGAAACTCGACTGTCTCAGGGGCAAATTACGAAAGCGGTGATTGGTGTAGGCATTAACTGGAGTAATCCTGTGCCAGAAACAGGGATTAATTTACAATCCTTTTTTGCGACTCAACCCATGAGTCCATCCGTAACCTCCCTGGAAATGTTAGCCGCAATCGTGATCCAGGGATTGCGATCGGGGTATCACTACGGGGTAGAATCAGGCATTGAGAATTTACGGTTGTCCTATCAAGGGTTACTGTTTCATCAGGGAGCCTCGATTCAGGTCAATGGACATCGTGGCATCATTAAAGGCGTCACGCCAACGGGTGATCTAAGAGTTAGCTTAAACTCAGCTCAGGCAATGGATACAAATGCTGACACCACCATTAGCCCCGAAATTCACCTCAAGCCCGGTACAATGAGTCTGGGTTATTCTCAAGACGCGCCTTGAGTCCAAACTATGAGTTGCTTAGACTACGAAATCGGTGTTCTCGTCTAATTAACTGTTGAGGGGTTTGGGGAGCTATAAATCCCACACCATACATTTCGACTTACCTCGACTTACCTCGACTTCGCTCGGTAACACGCTCGGTACAAGTCGCTCAATGTTGGTGTTGGGATGCCTTCACTTCCCAAGTCAATTGAGCGAGGTTCAATGCCTCCGAAATTGACGTTTACCGAAAGTTCTCCTTTGCAGTAGATTAAGCTACGATCAAGGTATGCTAAATCTGAACTACACCTATCGAATTTATCCTGATGCAGAACAAGTCGAATCGCTAAACGAGTGGCTCGAAACTTGTCGGGGTGTTTATAATTACGCCCTTAGAGAGCTAAAGGACTGGATTTCTTCAAGGAAGTGTCCAATAGATAGGTGTAGCTTAGAGTCAGAGTATATAATGAGCGCAGGTTCGGGTAATCAAAAAAGCTGTTGGCTGGTTTGCTGTCATAAGCATTCAATCTGACATTTCTATTCCTGAGCCTATACCGCAGGGTCACTTTATTGGGGTAGATGTTGGGTTAAATAGTTATTTGGCTACCAGTGATGGTTTCATAGAGCCAGGACGCAAGTTTTTCGCGGCATTCGGTCAGTTCAGAGATATTCTCTACTATGTGGCTAAACAACGCGGTGTTTATGTCGCTGAAGTTGACCATAAAGGTACATCCCAAACTTGTCCAAATTGTCGCATTGAGGTCAGAAAGGAACTTTCTGATAGATGGCATAATTGCCCAGAGTGCAAGTATGAAGTCGATAGAGATATAGCCTCAGCACAAGAAATCTGTAACCGAGGCTATGAACAATTGAGTACCCAGGGACTCTGGGGGAAAGAAATTGGCTGTCAAGTCGGGCTGTCGGGGGCATGGGTCCTAGATAAGTGGCGCAGGGCAGCAATGTCTAACAGCGATGTTGGAAGCCTACA
>NZ_JAVJUO010000091.1:0-60659 GCF_040220555.1 Coleofasciculus sp. C1-SOL-03 | reverse complement strand
TTTTTGTACACCTTGCGCCTAAGAGTCCAAGGGTTTACCCCCAGAATCTCAGCCGCTTCAGTTATCTTATGCCGTCTTTGTTCTGCCATACATAAAAGTATAGCAAATAAAGTCAAAGTTTTAGATAATTAGTTATCATGCATCGGATTCCCTGGGGGTTAATCTTGTTAAGCTAGTGATTGAGAGGGAACAGACAGCCCCTGAACGAGCAAGGCGCTTAATCGAACAAGCCCAAGCCCAGATAAGGGATCAGACGACACAACGGAACCTAATTAATTTAATTGAGACAATTATTGTTTACAAATTACCGCAAAAAAGCCGGGAGGAGATAGAAGCCATGTTCGGGTTAAGTGAACTCAAACAAACCAAAGTTTATCAGGAAGCTAAACAAGAAGGCTTCGATGAAGGTGAACAAAAAGGTCAACTCAAAGCTAAGTTAGAAGCCATCCCTCGGATGATGCAGTTGGGTTTAAATTTGGAGATGATTGCTGAAGGGTTAGATTTGCCTCTCGAAATTGTCCAAGCAGCAGCACAGTCATTCGCTCAACAGAATGTTGCGGCTTTTATGGAACTCTTAAGTCATCAACGAGAGCTTTTCTCGGCTCAAGATTTGGCTAACTTGGCTGAATTAATCAAACCGTTACCTGATAAAATAGAAAATCTATCAGACGCGATCGCACAATGGTGCAAGCAAGACGGACATTCAGCACAGCTTCAGGCTTGGCGTCATGTTCTGTCTAGTTTATGGGCGGCTACAGTCGAGCAATTGTTAGCGAGTAACCTTGAATCCCTTGATACTCCATCTGCTGCACTCAACAAAGCGATGCTACAACAGGCGATTGAATCAGGAGAGTCTTCTAACTGAGCGATCGCGCTATCTCTATGTTTCTTAATGTCCGAGTTTCAATCCCTGATGGAGATTATAGACAAGTAGGGTGGGCATTGCCCACCTGACTCGCTAAATCCCGCGTCGAAATGCCCGAATCGCTTCGCCTGCATCAGTCTCCGCCATCAAAATACACTGTCTTAGCCAGTCAATATCAAGTTCACTCAATCCAGATAGCTGGCTGCGTTCAATGGGTTCATAACCACTATCTCGAAGATGATACAGCTTCAGTAATCCATCTTGCCAAAACCAAACCTCTGGAACGCCCAACGCTTGATAGCGTTCTAATTTACTGGTATCTCCACTGGTGAAAACGACTTCAATCGACAAATCGGGAATCGGCTTGACACTTCCGATACAAAAAGACTCGTCAGCTTGGGCGGAAACAACGCCGGGTTTTTCCTGAGTCATCGCCCCTGTAGGCTTAAAGAAGATTCCCTGTTCAACCAGAAATGTTGTGACTAAGTAACTGATAATACGAGCAAATGTTTCATGATCCTGTCCCGGCATGAGAATCTCGATCATCCCTTCATAATAAGAGAGGCGCACTCCAGAAGAACCCTCAAAACCCATTTGAATACACTTAAACTGTTCCCAGGTTCCCTGATGAACAATGCGTTGATCGGTTGTTTTGTCAAGTAGTGGGGACATGGTATTCGGTTTTGGTTATCGCCGATAGGAGTTGCAGAGAATTTCGCCAATTGTAGGGGCTTGGTAACCAAGCCCTTACTTACATTAGTGTTTCTGTTTCAATCCCTGGTAGGGATTATAGAGGATTTTGACCGCCGACCTCTGAAACGCTTGCTGTATTTTGTTTTCAAGGTTCGATTGCGACAACCTCCTCTAACCGTAGCATTTCAGCCCTCGGTGTTGACAACCCCTGCCAACAAAAAAGCATCAAACCCTTTCTGAATAAGCTTTTCAGCTTTTGCGACAACCTCCTCATCCGTGAAAAAAGCTGTATCCCTGACCCAATAATGATTACAGCCTCAAATTTTGACTCCCCGAAAAAAACACCTACTGGTTGTCGCATCACAGAAAAAAAATCGAATTATCCCAAAGCTGTTCACTACCGATGGGTTCAACTGCACTAGACCAGCTCGGCGGAAGTAACTCTCCAGTTAAAAAACGTGTAAAGTCTTATTGTATAAGCCTTCTGACCTTCTGCCTCCTGCCTCCTGCCTCCTGCCTTCTTGCCCTAAGGTAACTCCACCGATGTCGGTTTAGCAATATGAGGTAATCCCCAACCCAACTTCTCACGCAGCACCCGGAAAAACTCAGGTGGTTGCAAGCGAATAAATCGAGCCGAATAAGGCGATCGCGCCACATGCACCTGATCCTCTGGTAACACATAACAACCCGCATTTCCATCCACCACCATCACCAACTGAGTCGGCATCGCCGGAAACACCTGCACTTTTTCCGTATCCGCAAACACTAACGCCCGCGACGCCAAGGAATGAGGACATATCGGCATCAACTGCAACACCGACACCCCCGGCGTTACCACCGTTCCCCCCGCACTCAGGGAATACGCCGTCGAACCCGTCGGTGTGGAGATAATCACCCCATCAGCCGCAATATCCACAGGTGAATGCCGTCCAATTTGCACCTCAAAATGGCACATACAGGTCAACGGTTCCCGGTGTAATACCATCTCATTCAAACACAAGGCTTCCCACCATATACACTGAGCCCGCATCACCTGCACCAACAGCATACTTCGTTCTTCAATCTCATACTCCCCCGTCATCACCTGTTCTATCGCCTGGGGAAGTTGATTCAGGTATATTTCGGTGAGAAATCCCATGTGTCCTGTATTAATTGCCAGCAAAGGAATTCCAAAAGGTGCCACTTGGCGAAACGCCGCCAGCACCGTACCATCTCCCCCCAGAACGATCGCAAACGCCATTTTTTCATCAAATCCCGGCGCGGCTAGCTTGTCTATGGGTGTATGACAGACTGGAGACTCTGGGCGGGAATAGCCTAAAAGTCCGCCAACACCCGTTGCCATATAAACCTCCCAACCCGCCGCCATGAGTTGCTCTTGTAACTCTTTAGCAACCCGACAAGCTATAGGTTTGTAGTCGTTATAGATAATCCCTGCTTTGCCCACACTTATCAGTCCGCGTCATACATCATTAATATTTGTTTTAGCCAATAACACTGGCTCGCTCAAGGAGAGAGGTTTGGAGAGAGGTTTTCCCGATCCCATGAAAAGTCAGCCCCATCACCCATCAGAACTTAGGGTTTTTTCATTGGTGTCTTCTTCTTCTTCTTCGCCTTGCTTTTCTCATAGTCAATTTCCCTCAGCTTCTTGGTAATTCGACTAAAATACTCTTGCAGATAAGCTTCCAAAGTGGTTGTATCTTTGGGATCAAGACCGAAAACCGGATAAACCTCATCCATTGAAGCCGTCATCGGTTTCCCCGTCGCTAACACCTCCGTGAATGCCAAGCGATCAGCGATATTCCACCCCCACTGAAAGAATCGGGTGATCTGGCGCATCGCCCGCAAGAAATTAATCGGGAGTCGAGCAATTTTGGCTTCTTTACCCGACAATCGCTCACAGATATTAATAATCTCATCGGCTCTCCAGGCTCGTGTTCCCACAACCGGAAAGGTTTTATTTGTCGTTTCCGGAACCTCAAGCGCACGAATGGCAAATTTAGCAATATCCTGAGTATCCATGTACGCCGTAGGCGCGGCTTTCCCAGTAATCCAAACCGCTTGTCCTTCCAGGATTGGCACAGCATACTGCATAATCAGCCCTTGCATAAACCCAGCCGGTTGCAGGATGGTGTAGTTCAATCCCGATTCTGCCAGAAACAGTTCCGTACACCGCTTAATCTCCATCAACGGCACCTTGGGGAATTTCTCACAATTGAGAATCGAGAAAAAGACATAGCGTTCCACTCCCGCCGCCACCGCCGCTTGAATCAGCGCCACTTTACCGTCCCAGTCTACCTGTTTAATCGTCAGGGAACCTGTTGGTCTAGAGGTGGCTGCATCAATGATAGCGGTCATACCCTCCAGAGCAGGCGGTAACGTATCGGGTTGACACAGGTTCCCTTGAACCACTTCCGCTCCCCATTCCTTTAAAAATGTGGCTTTTCTGGGGCTACGCACCAGACAGCGCACCTGATGACCTTCATCTAGCGCCCGACGAACCACCTGTCTTCCTAAAGTGCCTGTTGCACCAACGACCAACAAGTTCATTTATAAAAGTTTTGCCTGTAAACTTAACATTTCTATATAATTCTATCAGAATTTGGCATTGGTCAAAACACTGATTTCACGGATTTATTGGAGAGATAGGGGTAGGGAGGTGAGAGCTTATTGACACTGATTACACAGAGAATTTAGTTCTCTCATCTTCCCCATCTTCCCCATCTCCCCTATCTCCCCTCAAACAAATCTACCCTTCGCCTTGGATTTTGAGTAACAAAAATCCTAAACCCATACCCACGAGAATGAGGGTAAAGGATAGTACAGCAGCATTGAAAATTTCAGCGCCCATGATGTCTTATCTCCTTTTGCGATCGCTAAACAGGCTCTAAGTTATAAGATTATCGCGATTGGGTTTGATTCCAAAATGAAAACTGAGAAACGATTGTTTACACAACCAAACCACCCACCCCAAGGGCGTCCTCGCTTGGCTGTCACCTTGGGTGATCCGGCTGGAATTGGTCCGGAGGTGGTGCTCAAGGCGTTGGCAGATGAGCAGATAACTCAAGATGCTCAAATAACGGTTATTGGTAGTCGCTCGTTATTACAGACGGCATATCATCAACTGCGGCACACCGTAGACGATAGCATACCTCTGGCTGAACCGGATCATCTATCGATTTTAGATATCCCCTTAGACGCCTCAACCGAACGCCAGATTACTTTGGGACAGGGAAATGCAGCCAGTGGGGACGCCAGTTTTGCTTATTTGAGGAGTGCGATCGCCCAAACCTTGGCGGGTGAGTTTGAGGGAATTGTCACCGCACCGATTGCCAAATCAGGGTGGAAAGCCGCTGGACATCACTATCCGGGTCAAACCGAAGTGCTAGCACAGGCGGCTGGTGTGGAACGATTCGGGATGCTATTCGTCGCGCGATCGCCTCATACCGGGTGGCTATTGCGAACCCTGTTAGCCACCACCCATATTCCCTTACATCAAGTCCCCCCTACCTTAACCCCAGACTTGATGAAAACAAAACTGGATTTACTGGTGGAATGCTTACGGCTGGAGTTTGGGGTAGAAACGCCTCGCATTGCCATTTCTGGGTTAAACCCCCACAGTGGTGAACAAGGACAGTTAGGGCGTGAGGAAAAAGAGCGGTTAATTCCCTGGCTAGAGCAGGAACGACAACAACGTCCTCAGTTAAAATTAGATGGACTTGTACCACCAGATACCCTGTGGGTAAAAGCAGGTCAAGCTTGGTATGGTAACTCAGCGATCCCCAATCTCCCCGATGCATATTTAGCGCTTTATCATGACCAAGGTTTAATTCCAGTTAAACTGATGGCATTTGACCGCGCCATCAACACCACAATTGGTCTACCCTTTGTGCGAACCTCTCCCGATCACGGGACAGCCTATGATATTGCAGGTCAGGGAATTGCGAATCCCACCAGTATGAAAGCCGCCATTCAACTCGCCGCACAATTAGTCCGACATCGGCAAAGTTAAACGGGAGTAGTCGTACTGACGTGATGGAACGTCTAGGAGATGGGGGAGATGGGGGAGATGAGGGAGATGAGGGAGATGAGAGAACTAAATTCTCTGTGTAATCCGTGTCAATAAGCTCTCACCTCCCTACCCCTATCTCTCCAATAAATCCGTGAAATCAGTGTTTTGACAAATGACAAATTTAAAATCCGTAACTCCACCGAGCGCGATATCCTCTCACATCAATATGGGTAAAACAACTCGCACTCGCTAATCCGCCGCGACTTCCCCACCAAGATTCTAGACGCCGATTGACTTGGGGAGGGGAAATCCCTTGAACCACAAAATCAACTGCATCCCCGACTAAATGCCTGGATTTTGTTGCTCCTCCGACTTTACGATTAGTAACCGGGTCACGATACCAGGAATTGACGGTAATCGGAGCCCCCCCCAAATAGTCCCTCACTTCTTCCATCACTTGAGCTACTCTCAAAATCCCCTCAACTACTTCATTATTCACCGGAATTCTTGCGCCATTCTTGGTGGCTTCTGCCCAACTAAAATGCCCTCCTTCGAGAATTGAATTCCCTAGGTAAACTGTTCCTAATTTTGGCACCGTAATGGGACGTCCTTGATTGGGGGACGTAATTTTGGTTTCCGGTTCTTCTGCCGCCTCATTCGGACGATTATTCGGTTCACTTCCCTCAATGGCAATATGATCCTTGAAAACATACCAATTACTTTGATTATTCTGCCCCAATAAAACCCCATCGGGTAAAAGGATTTTGACGTGACCCCCATCAGCAGGTTCATCCTCAATCAGCTCTAGGTGAGTCCCTGCTTTAACGGTGATCTTCTCCTCCGGTTTGAGCCGAAACGATTGGTCAGGTCGTGCTTTAAATACGGTATCTGATAGGATTTTGACTTTAATTCCTGTCCCGGGTTTAGCAATATCAATAATTTTTTGGGATTGGAGATAGTAAACAATCGCTGCGGCTCCAATCCGGTTGGATGGGGTCTTCAGAACCGTGGTTCCAGCCCAAACCCACTCCGATTCCTCTCCGGCTCCATGTCTGAATCCATCCCACAAGTCGAATCCCCACAAATAAGCTCCCAGGGTGCGAGTTCGGGCTTTGTGGAATTCCTTTGCGAGTAACACTTCAGTGACTTTTTTCACAAATAAGTTAGGTTTGCGGAAGTTCCACTCACTATAGTGGATAACGGCGGCAAACCACCAGGGAATGCCTGTGGCTTGTTCAACGGTTTCGTAGTGTTGTCGCAGCGCCTTCATTTTCTCAGTAATTTGTTGGATTTCGGCTTCTTTTCCTTTTTGTAAGTTACAGGTCAAGAATGCTTTTTCGTAGTCCGGTAGGAGGGTTTTGAGGCGAAAGTCCATAGCTGTGTTTAGCCCTTGAGGTACAATTAACTCTAGTCAAGAGTTTAACATTCGGAAATAGGGAATAGGCAATAGTTATTCTAACTTAAGTAGGTTGATGGAAATAAACTCAACCATGTTAACTTATGTAAACAACCATCAAACCCTTACAAATGACGAATGACGATCTCCACCGTTAACTTTAATTGTCCCCACCTACTTATTCTTTTTTTAAAGCTCCTAGTCCCCACAAACAAATACCATATATGCCTAAATAAGCCCAAAGTTCTAACTCCCCACTAACGAGTAAAAAAGTCATCACGACAGGGAAAGTGATGGCTAACATGATCACAGCAGTATCATAGTCTACGTTCATGGCTTTTAAGTACCTATATATCAATCCTGTACGCTGTACTAAGAAATGTTAATAATTACTGTTGCCTGTTGCCTGTTGCCTAATCTTAACCGTTAAGTTTAATGAAAGTCCGACGACTTAGACCGCTCACAATGGTAGTTTGGGCATCTAATACTCATAAAAATTGCTTTTCTCCATGATTATACATTATATTATGAGGTGAACTTAGGCGTCTAATCCCTATATTTAGGCGAAATCAGAAGATAGCAGTAGGATAAAGCCGAACAGTCAATGATAGAACACGACTTGAATAGCGATCGCTCCTTAGCCTTAGAAACAGCATGGCAGCGATACGCCCAGCTTAAAACCCAAGCGGCAATCACCTACAGACAATACTTAAGTCTCCGGGGTGGAGCAATTTTGCTCAGTGCGATCGCCACATTCCTGGCGGTGGCGATCGCGAGTGTGGATAGAACCGTCATTACCGCTCCACCTGGGCGGCTATTAATTATCAGTTTAGTTTTAGTTCCGATTATCAATGTCATTGTCTTGGCGATCAGTCGCAACCCGCAACAAGGACAGTATTGGCAAATCCTCAATGCGGGTGCTGAGGAAACTCGCAAAACGATTTATCTGTATCGGACATTGTTACCTGGACAAGAAAATCGTCACCAGTGGTTGAATGAACGAGTGAGTGCAATTCAACGCCAGGTTTTTGATAGTCTGGGCGGTGATTTAGTGCTGCAACCCTATACCGGGAATCTTCCCCCAGATGAGGGAGGTGAACAGGCGACTCGTGACCCGGGTTTTAGTGATTTACTGCCCCCCGATTACTTACACTATCGCTTAGACGCGCAACTGCAACAGTATACCCAAGAACTTGCCCAACTCAACACCACTCGCCGCCGCTTACAAATTGCCCTGTTTAGCTTCGCGGGATTGAGTGCATTGTTACCCGTATTGGGCGTAAATGTTGGGATCTGGGTAGCATTTACCCTCTTTTTAGCTACAGCATTTACCCTGTGGCTAGAAGTCGGACGAATTGACGATCGCGTGAATGCCAATAATCAACTCATTCTCGCCCTGAACATGATACGCGATCGCTGGCAAAGTTTCACCGCAGCCGAGCGAACGGGTGAGGAATTTTTCCAGTTGGTGTTAGCCACAGAAAATGCGCTCTGGAATTACTACCGTCAACCGATGGCTGAACGGCGTCAAGTGGTGACGCCATCCCTGGAACCCAGTGATGATTTACTCACCGAGGCACTCAAACATCCTACCCCCAAACTCATCGAACCGGTGCCAGAGGCTGCTGAAGACAAAAAGGTTGAAACCATAGCCGTGGCTGCCAAATCGACGCAGGAAACAGTCACCTTAGATATTGTGCAGAAGGTCGAAAAGCCGGCTCAAACACCGCAAAAAAAAGGCTTGCCTCATGCCTTTGTGGTCATGCCCTTTGGACGTAAAAAGGCACCCGATGGGCGTTGGATTGATTTTAACAGCATTTATCAAACCTTAATCAAACCCGCCCTAGAAGAAGCTGGGTTTGAATCATTTCGGGCGGATGAAGAATCCGTGAGCGGCGATATTATCACCGATATGTTTCAAGAGCTATTGCTCGCTGACCTCGTCCTCACCGATTTAAGTATTGACAATGCCAACGTATTTTATGAATTAGGCGTTCGTCACGCGCTGCGGAAACGGGGTTTAGTGCATATTCAATGTGGTCGGGCGTATATGCCTTACGACATTTTCAACGTGCGAACCTTGCCCTATCACTGCGATGAGAGCGGCTGTCCAGACCCGAACTACTTGGAAAAAGATAAGCAGGCGATCGTCAAAATTGCCCGTGCCACTTGGGAATCGGACAAAAACCGCATTCATAGTCCCATTTTTAATGTTTTAACTGGACTCGATGAACCGGATCGCAAGTCCTTGCAAACGCCTCTGGCAACTGGCTATTGGCAAGAGTACAAAGAATGGCAAGAGCGGGTGGTGATTGCCCAGCGGCAAAAGCGGATTGGGGATGTCTTGTTATTAACCGAAGAGGTGAGTAATCCCCTGATCAAAGAAGAAGCCCTAGCTGAAGCAGGTAAAGCCCTAAAAAATCTAGGCAATCATGCCCTCGCCCTGCAAGAATATCGCCAAGGGTTAAAAATTAATTCCGACAATTCTGAGTTTCGCAAGGAAGAAGCTTTTCATCTGAGCCGCTTAAAGCAATTTGATGAAGCGATTGTCAAATTGGAGTCATTACTCCAGGATGAACCGAAAAACATTGATGCCCTCTGTTACTTAGCTCGCATTTACAAGGAAATGTGGCGGAATGAATGGCAAGATATCCCTGATCAATCAGAGCGATTGAACGCCGCCTATGATGCGGCTCACTTACTCAAAAAAGCCGTTGATACCTATCTCAAAGCCTATCGACTGGATCACAATCACTATTATTCGGGGATTAACGCCTTAACCTTATTAGCTGTCCTCGATCATTTAGTCCAGCATTGTGATGTCGATAGTGATGCGGAAGGGGAAGCACTGCGGCAACAGTTACCCAATCTCCAAGGTGCGGTTCACTTCTGCCTAGAAAGTGCCGTTAAACACAATGAAAATGATGCTTGGGCGTATGTTTCTTTGGGAGATTTAATGGTATTGGCAGCTCAAACCCCGAAACAGGTTACGCGAGCCTATAAGAAGGCACTGACTCTCCTCTGGAACAATAAATTTGCCCTCGAAGCCACCCTGGATCAACTGCAACTGTTGGCAGCCCTTTCTTTCCGTCCCAAGTACGTGCAGGCGGGACAGGTGGTGATCCAAGGAGAACTGGAGCGTCTGAACAATGAAACCGCCATGATTGCTGATGAGAGTGAACCAGAACCCACACAAGTGATTCTCTTTTCCGGTCACATGATTGATAGTCCCACAAGGGAGCAACCGCGTTTTCCCGCTGCCATGGAACATGAGGCGCGGCGAAAAATTGAGGAGACTCTGGATAAGTTAAATCCCAGTACCAATTGCTTAGCAATTGCTCCCGGTGCCGCTTGTGGCGGTGATATTTTGTTTATCGAAGCCTGCTTAAAGCGGAACGTGAAGGTGGAGGTGTTTCTGCCGTTTGCTCCGGCTCAGTTTATTGCCGAATCCGTTAGTTTTGCTGGGGATAACTGGACATCCCGTTTCTATACGATTCAGAATCATCCCAATGTGTCGTTTCATCTGCAACCGGAACGATTGGGAGATGTGCCGATCGGGGATAATGCCTTCCAACGCAATAATCGCTGGGCGTTGTATTCGACCCTCATGTATGGCATTGATCGAGTGCGACTGATTGTTTTGTGGAATGGTAAAGGCGGTGACGCGCCCGGAGGTACAGGTGACATGGTTCACCAAGTACGCCACTTGGGAGGCGTGGTTGAGCATATTGATACCACCAAGTTTGACTACTGGAACACCAGGACGGAAGTGTTAGCCCGTTAAATAAATGTAGAGACGCGCCATGGCGCGTCTCTACAGGTTGGTTTTCCGACTTGTTTGTGAAATCAGCAAACAACTGGGAATACTAAACTGAATGATTGAACGATTCTCTCTCTAGAGTTAATTCAATGGAAAACGCCTCTACTTTAACCTTTAAGAATAACCTCACCGCCCATGTTGTGCAAGTCCACAGTCCCACCACGTTGACGGCGGCGTTGCACCAGCTTGGTCTTGACCAACCCCGCCCGACCCTAGCGCTAGTGGGTGGGGCGAGTAAGATTAGTGAGTCGGACAAAAATGATTTGCGACGTCTTTTTATCGAAGTGATTGCGCCTCTGGCTGAACAACTAGGAGTGGCGGTTGTTGATGGGGGGACAGATGCGGGGATTATGCAATTTATCGGTCAAGCGCGGACAAGGATTTGTGCCACATTCCCCTTAATTGGCGTCGCCGCCATGGGTACAGTTCTGCTTCCTGGGGTTAAAAGTGTAAATGCTGATGCGGCAATGCTAGAGCCAAATCACACCCACTTTATATTAGTTCCAGGCTGCAATTGGGGAGATGAATCCCCCTGGTTATCTCAGATTGGTAGTCATTTAGCCAAGGGTTTACCCTCGGTGACGATTGTGATCAATGGCGGCGAAATTACCTGGCAGGATGTGGCGCAAAGTGTGAAAGCAAGGCGACCTGCGATTGTCTTAGCCGGGAGTGGACGAACGGCGGATAAATTGGCAGCCGCGTTGCAGGGAGAGGTAACGGATGAGCGAGCCATAGATTTAGTGGCATCGGGACTTTTGCACGCTATTGATATGAATAAAGATGCTGCCGTACTGGCTTCTATGATTGGACAGATGCTTTCTTGAGATCCAGTCCGGCTCAACGAGCATCCTTGATTAAAGCTGTGTCGATGCAATATATTAGTTTATGCGATCATAAAAAATAACTTCAGTTTAACGCTTACCGCTGACCCAATTTTATCACAAATTGTTTAACAATTGATAGACACAATTGGGCAAAAACCATGGTTTTGTCTATCGTTGTTGATGTATTTCCCAAATTTCCTAAGCCTCCCTTGTTGTATAGACTCTTGCAGATCAAGGCATAGAACGTGGCAAAAAAGAACTCCTACCGTCAATATCTTAGACAACACCTGAGTGACTTAATCGATGAGACTGACTTGCCCACCTTGAAAAAGGACTTTATGAAAGCCCGGTGGCTGGATCAAGTGCTGTGGCTGGAAGGACGGGCAACCAAGGAACGCGATCGCCATTACTCCCTGAGGCTACTGACGATTATCGGCGGTGTTATTGTCCCGGCGATGGTGGGGTTCAAAAGTACTAATCCGAAGATTGAGGAAATTGTCGGCTGGACGGCGTTTGGGTTGAGTCAAGCGGTAGCCGTGTCAGCAGCAATTGAAGAATTTTTTGCTCATGGAGAAAAGTACAAACAATTCCGTAATACGGCGGAAAATATGAAAATTGAGGGCTGGCAGTTCCTGCAAATGGCAGGACCTTACAGCCAGTTTGAATCCCACGACGATGCTTATGCCACGTTTGCCTATCATGTTGAGCAGCTCATTCAAAAAGACGTGCAAGGTTTCGTCGCTCAGTTTGAAGAAAAAGGACAGAGCAAAGAGAAGACACCAGCAACCGTGGCTCAAAATGCCGAGCTAGCCCTGAACAATCTCAACGAGAAAATTGAGTATCAGGCGCAATTGCAGCGGGAAGCAGAGGAACGCCGCCGCTGGGAAGAAGAGCAGCAGCGTTTGCAAAGTGAATTTTCAGTGCCGCCGCAACCTGCTGTAACCAATGGGGAAGATGTCCAGACCACTCCCCCAGTTAGTCTAGAAGATTTGCCCCCCCTCGGTGCCGCTGCGATGACCTGGTTTGAAGAAGCAGAACCGGAGGAACCGAACCAGCAAGAATCGATGAATGGTAAAGGGAACAGTGAGCCAGCCAAACCATCTGTACCGCAATTGCTTACACCCGAACAAGCGGCAAAAATTATGGATTGTCCCCTAGCCGATTGTCAGAAATATTTACCTGGGGTGCTGGAGGCGCTGCAAGAGTATGACATCTTGGATAAGCAGGTGCTGATTGGTTTACTGGCAACGGTGCGGGTGGAAACCAATGGGTTTAAGCCCATTAATGAGTTTGGTGGACCGAAATACTTTACTAAACATTATGAAGGACGCCGTGATTTAGGGAATGTGCAGCCAGGGGATGGGGCGAAGTACCACGGTAGAGGCTACATTCAGATTACCGGGAGAGCTAATTACCGCAATTATGGGAAAAAATTGGGGGTGGATTTGGAGAATCAACCTGAATTAGCTCTCGACCCGGAAATTTCTGCTAAGATACTAGCTTGTTACTTTAAAGACAGAGGCGTCGCCACTGCTGCCAAAGTGGGAGATTGGCGTAAGGTGAGAAAATTGGTGAATGGCGGCTATAACGGGTGGGATGTTTTTTCTAAGTATGTTGAGAAAGCTAAGGCGGTAATTGGTTGACTTATGGAACCAACAGAAGAAGTTTTTTTTCAAGTCCAGGAACTCAAGGAAGTGATTCAGGAACTTAAAGAGCAGATCAAAGAAATGCAAACGATAAATGAGGTGCAGCAAGAGTCAATTACATCGTTGATTGCTTTATCTCAGAAGCAAACGACGGTGATTGAGCAACAAACCTCTGTGATTCAGCAATTGGTGAGTCAGTAAGGGGAAGATGCAGCAGCACTGGCTCATCGGATTGGACAGGTGCTGTCTTGACCGGAATTAATTGCCTTCAGATGGGGTGCGAATCAATACGGGTAAGGGGCGCTTACAGATTAAGGCATAGAACGTGGCAAAAAAGACCTCTTATAATCAACAACTTCGGGAAAAGTTGAGTGGGTTAATCGAAAAGACCGACTTACCTCCTCTGAAAAAAGATTTTATGGAAACCCGGTGGCTGGATCAAGTGCTGTGGCTGGAAGAACGGGCAACTAAGGCACAAAGGTGCTACTATTTCCTGAGGCTGTTGACGATTATTGGTGGTGTTATAGTATCGGCGCTAGTGGCGTTCCCTTGCACAAAGATATGCAGGATTTCGTCGCTTGGTTCGAGGCAAAAGAACAGGAAAGCCAGAAAAAGACAGAAGAAACAGCGGCTCACAATACCGAGCTAGTTCTGAGTCATCTCAACGATCAAATGGAGTATCGGTATCAGGAGAAATTGCGGCAACTTGAGGAAGAGAAATGCCGTTGGCAAGACGAGAAAGAGCGTTGGTAACAGGAGAATTTAGCGCCGCCGAAATCAGCTGAAACTCATCAAGACTCGTCGAGTTGACGCTATTAGAGGATTCGCCGAATAAAGCGTCTACAACCGCCCTCCTAGTGCAGCGCGG
Organism: Coleofasciculus sp. C1-SOL-03; assembly: GCF_040220555.1. Classification (NCBI taxonomy): domain Bacteria; kingdom Bacillati; phylum Cyanobacteriota; class Cyanophyceae; order Coleofasciculales; family Coleofasciculaceae; genus Coleofasciculus; species Coleofasciculus sp. C1-SOL-03. The sequence continues at coordinate 46,538 of NZ_JAVJUO010000091.1, read as the reverse complement.
CAGAAATAACTAACCAGTTAACAATCTCCCGAAAAGCAGCCACCATAAGCATCGAGTAATTTCCAGGGTTTCGCATCTTACCTAACAACGTTGGCGCTAACAAAAAGCCAGCCGGATGTAGCTACCACAATGAGGATTTTAATGATGCGAAAGACAACAGGTTACGCTTCAATTCTGAGCAGTCTCTCGGTTAGTATTTTGACGAGTTTGAGTCCAGTTTCGGCTCAAATTGTGCCGGATAATACACTTCCGGTGAATTCTCAGGTGACGGGATGTCCGGTTTGCCTGATTCATACCAAATCCGGGTTAGCCACCCCCTTTATAAGCTAGTCCGCGCAGGCGGACTTTGTTTGTGTAGCTGCGACTTCTAGTCGCCAGGGCAAAAAAAGGGGTTCCTCACGTTGCGTCACTAAGCGATATCATCAATGCAATACTTTGACTAGCTCCTTAACTTTAGCTGTCTGCCGATCCTTAAACTGTTCAGGGAAACTTAACTCTAGCGCAATTTTTTTAGGTGGCGAACTATTACTATCACCAGTAACAAGCGTTTCTAATGAGAGGATTTGGGTTAAAAATCGCTCCCGGGATTGGCTCATGGCGTCTTGACTTAATAGCAAGCCCACTAAGGGTTTTTCTTGCTGCATTTTCTTTAAGTTATCGGGTTTCAGCAATTTAGCATTCGATGTAATAGAATCATCAAGTTCTAATCGCAAACTCGTCGCCCCAATTGCTGTTACAGTCGCCAAATAAAAGTCTCCTTCCCAAAACAATTGAGCTGAAGCTTGAACCCGTTTGCGGACTTTTCCTGCCCCTTTCTCCACGTTAAATTCCTGGAATGCACGGAAAAGACCTGTAGCCAAAAACCCTAAAGACTGCAACGGTTTATCCACATAGTCCCTTGTCTGGGAATACCATTCCTTCACATCAGAATACGTCACTAAGGTTAAATTATCGCGTTGCGCCTGGGTGACATTAATAAACTTAACCGCCAATTCCATTTGATGCTCATTGACCGACTTTGCCACCACAATCTGAGCCTCCATAATCACCCTTGCCCCATAATCACCCACTAATTCAACTTCAATTTCATCGGGTAAATTGGGTTGACCTTCGACATCTAAAAGTATACGAGTTCCGGTTTCCGAAATATCCAAAGTCACCCCACTCCAACTGCGGTCATAGCTGTAAACTGTTGCCCCTAGGCGTCGCCGTAAGCGGTGGGCGGTGCGTTCTTGGGGTTGTTCAAAGGCAACCAGTAATGCTGCCATTAATAGAATTAGGTTAAAGATACACCACAAGGCGTTAACTAAAACTGCCTCGGCATCCTCCGGACGCAGGATTAACCAAAAAGGCACTGACCCTAACGCCAGCACCACAAACGCAGTAATCCCTAAGAGACCTCGTACAGACTGCCAATCAAAGTTTGATAAACTAAATTCCCGTTTGACTAACGTCATGTCTTTGTCGGTGACGTTAAAGGAACCCAGATTAGGATTAATCAGCGCCATTGTTGTCACATATCCCGCCTGGAATGCCATGACAAATTCAAAGATTTCATTCCAGAACGAAAAGCGCACATGTTTATAGGTAATGTAGTTGGCATTGAGGGATAGGAGGATATGAGGAAACGCATACGCCAAGGTTTCTAATCCCAAACCCTGAATCGGGTTAATTCCAAACAATAAGAACAGGGTTGGTGCGAGGGCATAGATGAGTCGGGGATAGCCGTAGAAGAAGTGAGACGTGGCACTGAAATAACAAATCCGCTGGGGAATTGTCAAATTTAGCTTCCGGTTAAACACCGGATTTTCAATCCGCAGAATCTGCGCCATACCCCGCGCCCACCGGACTTGCTGACCCACATAGGAGGAAAAGTTCTCCGGGGCGAGACCCGCAATCATGATTTTGTCGTAGTAAATTGACCTGTATCCTAGAGAATGCAGTCGGAATGCCGTGTGACAATCTTCAGTCACCGTTTCTGTGGCAATCCCGCCAACCTGTAGGGCATAGTCTTTCCGAATTACCGCTGCTGAACCACAGAAGAAAGCCGCATTCCAAAAGTCATTCCCTTTTTGCAGCACCTTATAAAAGAGTTCATTCCCAACCGGAATTCTGCCATCTGTACGCAAATTACGCTCAAACGGATCGGGGTTAAAAAACCAGTGCGGTGTTTGCACAAATGCCACGTTGGGATCAAAAAAGAAGCCAGCCGTATCTTTGAGAAAATCTCGCAGCGGAATATGGTCACAGTCGAGAATCATTACCAAATCCCCTTTGGTGCGGCGAAACGCGGTATTAATATTCCCTGCCTTAGCATGTTCATTATTATCCCGCGTCATCATGATGCAGCCGACTTCTTCGCACATTTTCCGCAATCTGGCACGACGGGCTTTATATTTTTCGGCTCGACCATCATCTAAAACATACACTTTTTTTTTGTCTTCCGGATAGTCGATTGCCATCGCTCCTATTGCCGTTTTGCGGACAATTTCCACGTCTTCGTTGTAGGTGGGAATATAGATATCCACCTTGGGCCACTGGTCTTGCGGATATGCCGACAAATCGACAGGTTCCCGGTCTTGAATATGCAGGGTTTGAAAATACGCCAGAACTAGGGTGAGGATGGCATAGAGTTCCGCCGTCAACAACAGCACACAAAATAAACCATTGATAAAGGTATCAAAATTGAGCGTGTAGTTGAGGCGATAGTAGAGATAGCGGGCGGTGGTGACTAAACTTAACCAGACCAAAAATAAGTGATAGTACTCACTAATTTGTTTATCTGACACTCGGTTTTCCGCTCGTACAACCACTTGCCCGATCGCCAAAACCAAAAAAGCGACAATCCCCTGCTGCCACACCTTGAGTGGGGTAATAATCAGGGGAATCGAAATGATTAGCAGAAACAAAACCAGCCATTTCAAATGGCTTAAACCAATGCGTTCGAGCGATCGATCAAAAAACCGAGGCAGAACATCAACCAACCAGTCAGTCGCAAACGGGCGTCGAGGACGAAATCGCTGGAATTTAGACGAAGACGAAGACATATTCAACGATAGGGGTTAGTGAACAAGAAGGTAGAAGGTAGGGGGAGCAGTGTAGAGACGTAGCATGCTACGTCTGGGAGCAGGGGAAGATGAGGGAGAATGACGAATGACCAATAACTAATGACTCTTTTGATCACTAAGCCGCTTGAGATAGAACTGAGAAATCCCATACAGCAAAAGGGCGATCGCGAAAATGCCAGCGGGTAAGAAGAACCAGTTGTCTTGAATAAAGCGAGACACCTTACTCAACAATCCCGTATTTTCAATCCGACGAGTCGAAGGCGCACGTTCTAAGAATTCCAATGTGTAGGCATCCGGGTCATAGCTAGCCGGATCTTGCTGATTGCTGCTGATCAGTATCGTATCTTCCTGCAGTTGGAAGAACCAGGGATCTCGACGAATCACCTGCCGCACTTGTTCTAACCCATTCGCTGTCTGGGCTGTTAGTGCCAACAGTACCCGTTCCTTGTTATCAGGTGACATGATTTCCTTAATCATGCCTTCGTTATCCGGTAAGGCTTGAATGCTGCCTTGATTCCACTGGCGAGAAAAAGCATCCTGTAAACGGAAACCACTGCTATCAAACACCTCTGGGAAGGGAAATTGTTCTCTAGTACCAATGCCCACCAAATGATGACCCTCGCGAACTTCAGCAGGCAATGTCGTGATTGTATAGGCATCCAAATTAACCGAATCCGCCTTACTCAGGCGTCCCAGACGTTCGCTAACGGTTAACAACGTCAGCAAATCCGTATTACTCGGAGAATCCGGCACCACAATCGCCGTTCTGGACAAATCTTGAGGTGCAGCAAAGGGATAACCGTCCTGAAACAGTTCTAAATCGGGGAGTTGTACCGATTGTTGACGATTCAGGTTGAAGCTGGTGTCTGCATGGAGGGTTCCGGTCAATTGTTGGTCAGTGACTTTACCGCATACACCCGGTTCTCGGGGATTGAGGCGGAATGCCACTTCCAGTTGGGAATCAGGTTTGATTAAATGCGGCGGCAAATCCACTTTTAATCGTTTTCGGCTAGCGCCATCTTCTGACGTCAACCGCGCCCCCCCAATAAATGTGCCATCCAGTAAGACTTCTATCGCAGAGGTACGGGGATTGATTTGCGGACTATAGCTATAGCGCAGGGTCATGGAACTTCCCCGGCTAAATTGGTCATCCGGCAAAGCGTGAAAATTAATCAGAATCGGGGGGGCGGCTGAACCGCGTACCGTGATGTCTTGGAACGGATCACCGTTTTCTTTGGTCTTAATTTCGCTGAGGGTAAAGGAATTTTTTTCCGGTAAATAACCGGGCCAATTCCGGAGGGATGGAGTGTCTATCGGCTTGAGACTATCCACTAATACCGCTTGACCCGTGCCGAATTTACGGCTATCGGGCTGGACTAAAAACTGAGCAGCTTTGGCAACACCGTCCGCCCCATTTCCGGTCACCACTAAAACCGGAACGCCGCCATCTAACGTGGTGGTCATCATCAAAATACCCACGTCAGCCGGTAAAGGGACTTGGTTCCCATCTAAAATTTGGTTGCCACTGATACTAAAGGGCAAATCCAAATCCGCTAATCCAGGTTGTTCAGCGGGTGTGCCAATGACAACCAACCGTTGACCCCACTCCACATCCTCTAAATCGTTGACGATTTCCGTGTCAATGGGACGGAATTCCGCCATTCTGCCTAACGCCGCTTGAAAGCGAGGGGCGGCGGTTAACCAGGTATCGTTGACTTTGGGCAGGAGATAAGCGATGCGATTGGTATCTAAACTGAGGTCGTCAAAGAAGGGATAGGGATAGCGGCTAAAGTTGAGCGGAATCGGTTGGGGCTGATATTCAAACTGTAACTCTGAATCCGGTAACACTTCAGTCCACAGCGTGGGGTCACCCGGATCACTACATTCTTCGTCATTACTTTGGCGGGCGACAATCGTCAGTTCGTTATAGTCCTGAATTAGTCGGGATGGAACGTTGAAGAGGACGCTGCCAACTTCTGATTGCTGGCGGTTGAGGGGGACTGAACCCACACTCGTGCCATTAATTCGGACGGTGAGATTGGAGTCTTTGGCAATCAGGGCGGGTGAATGCTGGAACCGAATTAGGGCTTTAGCCCCTTGGATTTTCCAGCCTCGGGGACGGGTAAAGCCGAGTCGCGCTTCAGAGTACACGCCTCGGAAGCGGAAGCGGTTGCCGACGATGGGAGAACGATTGAATTGCAGGACGTATTCGCCTGTGGGTAAGGGTTCAGCCTCTGCCGTTTCTTCCTCGCGAGCAGGTGAGGAGGGTGCAGGAGAACGACGGGCGGGTGCGGGTTCTGCGGGTTCGGTTGATGCAGGCGCTGAACGACTGGGTTGGCTTTGCGCTGGTTGACTGGGTGCAGGTGTGGTGCGCTTGCGCCTTGGCGATGTGGATTTTTTCGGGGGAGACGCCGGAGCGGGTTTGTAAACAGGTTCCTTCTGGGGCGTGGTGGGTAGGGTATATTCGCGAATTAACTGATCTTCCTGTTCTTGCAGGCTACTGTCGCTTTGAGCAACGACAACGTTGGTCGTGATCACCAGCCCGACGACTAAAACGCTACACAGCAGTAACAATCCAAGTCGCGTCCCTGTAGATACACGGGTGGGACGTTGACGTCCGTGATGGGAGGAAAGATTGGGAGATTGGGAGTGACGAAACAGGCGTTTCATAGGAGAACTCTTACGGTTGATGGAAATGCCTAGTTAGTGTGGCTTGGGAACTGAATTATGTGATTCCAACTATCTGGAATTTGGGGATGTTTCAACGAGCTAATTTATGCTGTTGGGGTTAGCTATTGCTCGACCCAACCGATTTGTGCCAAACGGATAGGCTCCCCTAAACGATGGCAAGGAACATCATTGATTAACGGAACCCGACCGAATTAGGAGTGTCCGTAGATAGCATTCCCGCTTCAGTCCAACGAGTAACAGGTTGACTGAATCCGGTTATTTGTAGAAACGGTGGTGACATTTTCTAGTCCTCTGAATCGGTATTCGACTGGATGCCACCCTGATCTAAGATGGGATTATTCGGAGTTCCGAATAAATTTTCAACGGTTTCAAGCCTTGACAGACGGTATCGACCTCTGTATCATTCCCTTATTGCGTTTCTGGAAAACTGCTGCTGGGATTGAAAAAATTGGGAATTTTTTACCAGGTCAGGTGATACTAGGGCGATCCAGGCTAGGTTTTGGGTATAGTAGGCAGATTCATCATCCCAAATTCCCTGATTGTATTGGGGTAACAGTTTACGCTCTAATAGTTGTTCAGCTACACCGGGATTAATTAGGCGCATAGCTGGGTAAAGCATGGCATATTGGGAGGTGGCATCGTATTTGACCAATGATTCTCCATCGAGGTTAATGCGAGCCGGCAAACGAGAGGACGATTGCCATTGATCTTGAAGATATGGGGTTGCTGTTTTCAGGTAATTGAGTGCCTCCGTGGATTGAAACCATTCGGCATCCCAAGCGACTCGCCACCAGACGCGGTACGCATCAAAGCTGTAGACGCTTTTTAGTTTGCTTTGGGGGGGTATGGGCTGAAATTGATTGGTCTGTAAATCCAACGCAATCCAGTCACTGGGTAACCCCACCGCTGAAACTTGAGAGGAGTTGTCCAAGACGTAGTAGCTACTGTCTACCAAACTCAGCCAGTCTCGTTCGGGATCAACCTCCGCAAACAGGCGAAAGGCATAGGGGGCGAGATAGGAGGGATTCAGATAAATCGTTGATGGCGAGGGAACAAAGGCTTGCTTGGGTCCAGGGAGTAGATAGCGTTTGCCATCGGGTGCGGCGATGGTGGAGTAGTCCCACAAATCGCGCAGCTTGATTCGCGCTAACTCTAGGTAGTCGGGGCGATTCCAGCGACGGGATGCCCAAATTAATGCGGTAATCGCATCAATATCAGCATCGCTGGCAAAATTTCGATCAATCGCACCCCAATTGCCCTCGTCATCCTGACCCCACAGCCAAACCCAAAGATTGTCTTCAGGTTCGCCTGTTTCGGTGAGTCGATGCAGGTTATTTTCTGCCCAGTTTAGGGTGAGAGCAAAGGTGGTTGGGTCATTAATCAATACAGCCCTGAGCATAGCGTAGGCTTGTCCTTCTGAGGTAGAGCGATCGCTCGCTTCGTAGTCGATTACTCGTCCATCTTCTTGGATGAATTGTTGTCTGTAGATGACCCAGCTTTGTTCGAGTATATCCTGGATAGGCGGCGATGGGGATAAAACGGGAAAATCAGCCACGGGGGAAGCCGTTACTGAGGGTTGGGAAGGGGATACAGACGCTTCCGGCTGTTCAGGTTCGGAGAATTCGATGGACACACAACTGGTGAGATTCAACAGCAGTAACAGAGCGCTTGTCGTCATGCTTGTAGTCAGCGCTTTAGCGCTTCTGGCACTAAAGTGCCTACTACGAACCCAGTGATTTGTCCTTTGTCCTTTGTCCTTTGTCATTTGTCAGGGAATAGGGAATGGGGAATGGGGAATGGGGAATAGGGAATAACGCGCCAAACTAGAACCGTTCCCATGGGGGTTGAAATCCTCGTCGTTGTAAAAAGTCTTCCCGAATTTGTTGCATTTGAGTCGATAGTTCTGGATCTAATGTTCCTCCTTGTTGCAGTTGTTCAACTTGCATGGTTTCTAAATCCGCTAAGGCTTCTAGTTGATAATCTTGAACTCGTTTAAGTCCAACCATCGCTTGACGAATTCCTTGATCATTCGGGTCAAGGGCTAAGGCTTGGGAATAGAGATTTCTGGCTTCATCTAATCGGCGCTGTCGAAATCGAACCCCAGCGAGGGCGGATAATGCCTCTTGATTATCCGGTTGGGCAGATAAAATTAACTGATAGGCTTGTTCAGCGAGTTCTAAATCATCGATCGCTTGACCAATTTGTCCTTGTAAGAAGTAATTGCGGATGTTGGTGGGATCACGGGCGACTAATTGCGCGACTCTAACTCTGGCTTGTTCGGGACTGCGTTGGGCAATTAGCTGAATTGAGCGGATTTGTACAGGCAAATTCGTCGGATCAAGCTGAAGCAGTCTGTTATAAAGTGCCTCGCGTTCGGGAGATGGGGGTAATGATCCTACCAGGGTAAATAACTCTGGCGGCGCACTGGTGGCGGGTTGAGTCTGTAACCAGTAATTGAGAACCGCTTGGGCTTGGGATTCCGAAATCAGATCCGCCTGGTATGCTAGGTTAGCGCGGGCGAGTTGCAGTGTTGTGTCTTGGGGATTACGGGCAATTAACTGATCAAAGACAGCCAGGGCTTCCGTGGGACGATTTTGTTGTAGCCGCACATTCGCCAGTCCTCGTATCGCCGCGTTGAGAATATCGCGTTCGGCTGGATTACTGGCAATTAAAGCCTGATAACGCTGGGCGCTGGCTTCTAAGTTCCCTTCCCGACGCTCAATTTCTGCGGCTAACAATTGGGGGGCTAAGTCTTCCGCGCCTGCGGGGGTAGCTGTATAAGCGGCTAACGCCTGTCTTGCTCCCGCTAGGTTATCGTTTTCCAACAAAATCTGGGCGATGCGGAAATTTAAGAAGGGAACGTTGACACCAGATTGCAGAAGACTGGTGTAAATGGGTAATAATTCCGGTCCTGGGGGTTCAATCCCGGCTAAGGCTTGGGCGATGAGTTGGCGTTGACTGGGATCAGCGGGGAGCGGTTGCAGGGCGCTTAACAGACGGGCTTTGAGTTCGGCTTCGGAAATTAACCCCAGTTCCCGTTCCAAGGCGACTTGTTTAACTAAAAGGGTGCGGTCATTGGGTTGTAAACTGACTAATTGCCGATAGAGATTCAGGGCGGTTTGCTGTTGGTTGGGTAATCCACTAAATACGTCAGCAATTTCCCGTAAAAGTTTGGGTTCGGGGTTGGGGATTTGATTGAGCGCCTGATTATATAAATTCGCAACTTGTTGAGTCAGGGCTTGGTTCCCCGTTTGATTGCGAATCTCATTCAAGGCTCGTGCTAAGGGTAAAATCGCATCAGGATTGCCTTGCAGGGGGGTTAAAACATTTAAGGCTTCATTGGGCTGTTGATTGGCGAGATAGGCTTGGGATAAAGCCGTTCGAGTGAAAATTGCCAATTGTTGGTCTTGTAAAAGTTGAGGCGATCGCAGTTGTCCTTCCAGAACTTGTACCGCCGCCGCTGGATTCCCGGTTTCTCGTAAGGCGCGGGCGTAAGCGAGGGCGGGATACCCAGTAATTTGTCCGCCTGTCGCCAGGTAACGGTTAAACAGTTCCAATCCCCGTTCCGGGTTCCCGCTATTGGTAAAGGTTTCCGCCGCCCCCAGCAGAATATTGGGCGGGGGATTTCCTTGCAGGACAATTTGATAGTCCGCTAAAGCTTCAGCAAATCGCTGCTGAAAGCCATAGAGTTGGGCTCGCAAACCACGGGCTTCGATATCGTTGGGATTGAGATTCAGCAATGTGGTGAGGGCTTCAATCCCCTGAACCTGCCATTCTGGTCGGTATGTGCCAAATAGACCCACCGATTTTAAGGCGAGTTCGTTGGTGGGGTCTTGCGCCAATACTCGTTGATAAGCATCCCAGGCTTGCTGAAGATTCCCCTGTCGTCGATGAGCGATCGCTAACCCTAACTTGGCATCCACCGAATCCGGATAACGCCGCACCGCTGCCTCAAATGCCGCGATCGCCTCTTGGACTCGTCCCTGACTCAGCAGGGAAAAGGCTTGGCGAACGGCAGTGGGTACGGTTTGGGCATGAACAGCCGGGATGGTGTACACCATCGGTGCGCTAATGGCTAATCCAGCTAGTCCTAATCCAATGAGTTTAGTCATTTGTCAAAACACTGATTTCACGGATTTATTGGAGAGATTTGGGTAGGGAGGTGAGAGCTTATTCATACACTGATTACACCGATATTCATTGACTTCTGTTGCCTGTTGCCTCTTCAATTTCCTCTAGGAATTACATCAAATTCGGTTTTTACGCGCACACCGACATCGGTTTCGGAGAAGTTATTGCGTTGTTGGATAGTAAATCCTAGACGGAGATTGGGTAAAAATCGGAAATCGTAAAATAGCTCTAAAACGTCGGGATCTTCTTCTCCTTGGTTATTTGATAATTCCTGCCCATAGCCTAAACCTAGGCGATCGTTTTGGGTAAATACATCCAAAAAGCTAACACCAAAACTATAGGTCGTCGCCGCTTCGTCAATCTCTCGGTTAATATATCGACCATAGCGACCAAAAATCCCCATATTCCACTCTGGGATAAAATATTCAGCATTGAGACCATAGGCCTCTTCCCGATCATCTTCTTCCAGTCCAAAATTATTGTCCCCGCGTGCGATAGAGAAAATTTCGTTAAATCCTGTCTCTGAACCCGCGTCGCGATCAGTGGCATAGGTGCCGCGAATAATGCCATTGCCATAGCGTAAACCCACTTCTCCGGCAAATCCATCTAAGGCAAAATTACCGATACTTGCTGATGATGAAAAGGCAACGGCTTTCGCTTCAATATTGTCAGTTAATGTCCAATTGACCAAGAAGCCTGGACGGGAGGAAATTCCCGTGGCACTTAAGGCTGGATTCGTCTGAAAAACCGGATTAAAGAAATGAGTAACGCCATCTTTAGCAAAGCTATTGCGATCAAAGTAAGAGGTTAAATCTAACTGACCAATAACAAAGCGCAAGTTCGGCAAATCGGTAAACGGAGCGGTAGCAAAATACAGTTCATTAATGTTTAATCCTTGGTTGGGAGAATCGGCTAAACCACTATCTTCGCTAGTTAAATCCAATGTCGCCGCAAATAGCGCTTTGGGAGTGAGAGGATAGACACCAGCCAACCGCGCCCGCGCCACAGAGGAGTCACCCTGTACCACATAGCTTCCTTGAAACTGTAGGGTAGGATCTCGCAACGCTGTACTGCGGAGCAGGGAAGAGGGGGGTTGATTGGGCTGGGTTGGATCAAATCCTTGAGCCGGAGTCGCCCCTGGCGGGGGAAGCGTTGGGTTGGGAGTACCGGGTACAACGCCTGGATTGGGTGAGACAAAAGGAGACTGTGCGACTGAATTCGTCCCATTCGACGGATTGACAGTGGGATTAACCCGTGGAGGTAATCCGGCTTGAGTTTGCGGCTGGGTATAAACCTGTCCCGTCGCCGGATTATAACCGTTGAAACTTTGGGAATTGGGGTTAACGGGTGCGGGTAAAGGGGCTTGGTTTTGGGGTAAGGAATAAAATTGCCCTGTCCCTGGGTTATAACCGTTGAACCCTGGGGAATTGGGATTAACAGGTGCGGGTAAGGGCGCTTGATTTTGGGGTAGATAGGAAAACTGTCCTACACCTGGGTTATAGCCATTAAAATTTTGCGGATTTTGGTTAATCGGTACGGGTTGGACGGCTTGATTTTGGGGTAAGGAATAAAACTGTCCTGCACCTGGGTTATAGGGATTAAACCCAACGGGAGTCTGAGGGGGTGGCATTGACCCAACTTGGGGCATTTGGGGCATGTAAGAAAACTGCCCACCTCCGGGGTTATAAGGATTTGCCCCCATGGGAACGCCCATGGGTTGTACTGGTAAGAGGATAAAGGTTTGAGGCAGATAAGGAACTTGTCCCCCGGCTGGGTTGTAGTTATTACCCCCTACGGGCATTCCCATGGTTTGCACGGGAACCAAGATTACAGGTTGAGGCAAATAAGGAACTTGTCCCCCGGCTGGGTTGTAAGGATTTGCTCCCCCAGGAAAACCCTGAGTTGCCACCGGAATAAAGTTAGGAGTTGGGACAAAATAGGAGGGTTGTCCCCCAGGTTGGTTGTAAGGATTATTACCCATAGCCGCCCCAGCTCCGGGCATGGGGTTGACAAAATAGGAGGGTTGTCCCCCAGGTTGATTGTAAGGATTGTTACCCATAGCCGCCCCAGCTCCGGGCATGGGGATAACAGTAGGCGTTTGGGTTCCAGATAGGGACTGTCCCCAAGTCATCGCCGCCCCAGTACCGGGCGTGGGGATAGGGTTAGGCGTTTGAGTAAACGAAGAGGGCTGTCCCCAGGTTTGGGTATAGGGATTAACGCCCTGGGGTTGCACATTCGGTGAAACAACGGGAAAAGCAGGAAGCTGTTCTGAGTTCGATCCCGTAGACCCCAGCGGAATCGAGTTTGTCGGTACAGGGAGGGGAGATGAATTTTGTAACAGAGTCGGAATCTGCGCCACCTTCACGTCGAAGGTATCCCTAAATCTGTTCCTAAACCGGACTGAGGTTTCAATGGCAAGGGGTTGGTTACAGGCTGTTTGATCGTGACAATTCTGGTTAGAGGAACCTTCGGGAGTCAGAGGGTCTTCCTGAATCGCCAAGGGTTGGTGAGCAGCGTTTAACCCTAGTTCGGATAAACCTGACTGAGTTGATAGACTGGCTGGAATCGGGGGATTGAGGATAGAGGAAGCAATACTGGAATACGCGCGACTTTCTGCGTCTTCTGTTCTCCCGGTTCCCCTATCCTTTGCCATATCAATGGGGGCGGAACTATCGTCATGACTCTGTTGCTCATCCTGTCTCGTCGAAACAGTTTGGTCAAGAGTTTCATAAGTTTTCGCCGCTATAGCATTAGGTTCAACCGCTACGATTGAAGGTGTAGACTTCAAGGTCGTTGATGGAAGAGTATCTCGCCTTGAGTGATTACCAACTGTTTGAGCAGAAATGGGAGTCGTATCTGGATCGTAGCTGGGCGCAAACTCCCGTTGATGTAAGCGATCGCCCTTGGCTACTTGATGCCGAGATAAGGTAAAATCACCGGATGGTTTTGCTGCTCCAATATCTTGCCGATTGGCGACCTCTGAGTCCGATAGAGTTGCCTGAGCGGGTTTAATTTCAAGTAATCCTAGCGTCCAAAAAACGATAAGTGATCCAATACTAAGCAAATTAATCCATAGCAGCGGCTTAAGCAAGCCGAATCGTTGAGAATCAGGGACTATTAAGTTCATTACCGGAGTTCGTTTGACCGATTGAGGTTTGCCCTGCACCCTGTCGCCACTTTAGCAAAGGAATTAGTCCTTGGCGACTCCTATAACCTTGGTTGAATGAAGGTTGAATCTTGTTGTATTGATAACTGGGGATAGCCAGTGACGCTTTTTGGTGATCAACATTCACCGGCTTGAACTAAAACCACTTGGTTACGCCTGAATTCCAGAAAATTGACAGATCAATTCATCCCCTAATTTTTAGGATACTCTGGACGCAACGGTTCAGCTAAGCACTAATCCCCACCCTAAAACTTTGCCAAGTCAATGATAGTTGACTCAACAAGTCAAGGGAGTTAATTCAAGAAAGGTTTAGCGGTAAATAGAACGGTAAAAGCCAAGCCTGAATCCGTCCCCTAGTAATTTTACTCAAACGCACAAGGCATTGAGCGCCCAAACCCTTGAGTTACTAGTCCAGCGTTCGTTGCCCAAACAGCGATCGCGGTCTCATCAACCTCCTGTGATCAAAGGTTCAATCAGCTAACGGTGTTGGCGGGTGCAACACGATAACAGATGCAGATACTTTGACTTTACCGAGTGGATACTCATTTTGTAGACCGTATTTTCACGGATTTTTTGCTTCTCAAGCAAAAATTGCACCCCTGAATCCTTTTTAGCTACTCTGGCGATAGGTTCCCTCGGCAGTAATTTTTCATTCAGCGCGGGATGACTCGCCAGCCCATATCTAGTTTAATATGTTTGTTTAGAGAGGCTCCATAACCTTTGGGGAATTGGAGCTGCCGTTGAGCATTCCTCTACAACTACGCCTTAACTTCTCAGTTTTAACATATTGAAATAATTTGCCAAGGGGGTACAGACTATAATGATTGCAAGCCTGGAAGACCTTGACGGCTAAAGTCTCGATTTACTAGAGTGCAACTATTCGCTGCTGAAAAAATAATAAAGAGGAGGCAGAGGGGGGAAGATTGAGGAAATTTTTCGTTAATGGAAGAAAAAATTTCACCTCAAAAAAAGGGCAGGTTTTACCTCTAAACTAGGGAAAACAATTCCTATTAATCTGAAGTTCCCCCAACCAAAAAATCAAAACTGCCTCACCGTGCGGCTTTGAGCGATTTTTTAGCCGCCCTACATGGGTACAATCGCGCTCAACCTTGATGTAGCGCGGGTTTCAACCGATCTCTTGTCATATTGCCAAAATACCGCGATACGTTCCTTCGGAACAGGCTGCGCCAACGCGGTATTTTGGCAAGTTCTACATGGGTACTATTTTTGAGGGGTTTGAGAGTTCAAACCATTACGGTATAAGGCTTTAGCCGGGGTGCAGTACATCTGTATGGGGGGAACTTCAGTTTAAACCGGGCGCAAGCCTTGCGCCCCTACGGTTTCCGGGCGTAATTCTAATTCATCAAATAAGGTGTGCCACGCCACTACACCCCACACCCGACACCCGACACCCCGACACCCCACACCCGACACCCCACACCCCTTCAGGAGGAGCCGTCAACGTCCAATGCCGACATAGCGGAACCCAGCGTCTTCTAACACTTTAGGATCGAGGAAATTACGACCATCAATCAGCACGGGATTATGCATCAGCTTCGCCATCTTGTCATAATCTAGACTCTGGAACTGTTCCCAGTCGGTGACTAATACCAAAGCGTCACAGCCATCTGCCAAGCGATCCGGATCACCTTCCACCTGCACACCGGATATACCATGACTCATGCCACTGGATGAAATAATCGGATCATAAGCTTTAACTTTTGCGCCTAACCGATTGAGATTTTCAATCAGAATCAATGCGGGAGCATCACGCATATCATCGGTATCTGGCTTAAAGGTTAATCCCAACAATCCCACTGTTTTCCCTTTGAGTATTTTGAGTTCTTGCTGGAGTTTTTCGACGGCAATTAAACGTTGACGTTGATTGACACTTACCGCTGCTTTCAACAGTTGAGCATCGAACCCATAATCATCCGCTGTATGAATCAACGCCGAGACATCCTTGGGAAAACAGGAACCGCCCCAACCAATCCCCGCTTGCAGAAATTTACCCCCAATACGAGTATCTAACCCAATCCCTTGGGCGACTTGAGTCACATCCGCCCCCACGCGATCGCAGATATTGGCGATTTCGTTAATGAAGCTAATTTTGGTGGCTAAAAAGGAATTGGAGGCATATTTGACCATCTCGGCTGAACTCAAATCCGTCACCACTACCGGAACCGGGGGTAGGGATTTATCTTCAGCGGGTTCACGCTTCACAATCGGCGCATAGAGTTCCTGCATCATCGAAATAGCGCGATCGCTATTACTCCCCAACACAATGCGATCGGGGTTAAAGGTATCATAAATCGCTGATCCTTCCCGCAAAAACTCCGGATTACTCACCACATCAAACTCAACGCTTGTGTCTGTCGTCGTACCTCCAGAGGACTTCTGGTGATCAGCGACACCATCCATGACAATCATGCGAACCCAATCCCCAGAACCAATGGGCACCGTTGACTTATTCACAATCACCTTATAGCCTCCATTCAGGTGATTGCCAATCCCACGGGCGACGGCTTCCACATAGCGAGTATCACTTTCACCATTGGGTAACGCGGGCGTTCCCACCGCAATAAACAAAATCTCGCCATGAGCGACACCCCTCGCCAAATCTGAGCTAAACTCCAAACTGCCCGCATTACTGCAAGCTTGCATCAGTTCAGACAATCCTGGTTCATAGATGGGCGACTGTCCAGATTTCATTAACTTGACTTTTTCTTCATTGTTATCCACACAGATAACATGGTGTCCGATATGGGCTAAGCACACCCCGGTTACTAAGCCAACATATCCAGTACCAATAACACAAACGCGCATGAGCTGATCCTCTCTGGTAGATGGTAGGACTCAGGGCTATCTAGCGGATTGATTCGTGTGCTAGTAAGTCCCCTTGAGTTAATACTGTAGTCGCTTAACCGGAAACCAGGGAATACCCTTCTTCGGTTAAGCGATCGCGGAAATCTGCTATTGTCGTTTTTAACCCCTCCTGTAAAGGTATAGTCGGTTGCCAACCTAATAACGTCTTCGCTTTCGTAATATCTGGGCGGCGACGTTGCGGGTCATCTTTCGGTAAATCCTTAAAGATAATTTCCGTATCTGGATTTACCAGATTTTGCACCGCTTGCGCCAGTTGTAAAATTGTATACTCATCCGGATTCCCCAGATTAATTGGTCCGGTATGATCATTATTCATCAACCGAATTAATCCTTCAACTAAATCCGACACATAACAGAAACTGCGAGTTTGTGAACCCTTGCCATACACCGTTAGGGGTTCTCCCTTGAGCGCTTGCACCACAAAATTACTCACGACTCGCCCATCATTTTCCAGCATCCGAGATCCGTAGGTATTAAAAATACGGGCGACACGAATTTCTACACCATTTTGCAGATGGTAATCAAACGCCAGTGTTTCCGCTACTCGCTTCCCTTCGTCATAACAGTTGCCACAAAACGCGACTCGTCCATGGCGACGTACACACACCACATGATTCGGCACATTCACACAGTAAACATTGCCAGCATATCGAAATGGCTCTGGGGTGACTAAATGAGCATCTTTTATCGGTCGAATATTCACCCGATATAAATCACGACCCACCGCATGAGACACAACAGACGCCGCATAGCCGCAACGCATAGCTAATTCTTGGACATCATCAGCCAGTTGTTTAGATTTGGTGTAATAAGCATAGCCATCTCCATGCTGGGAACCATCTCCCATCATCAGCGCCTTAAACAAAATCAGCGACTGACGCTTGGATAACGATAAAAACTGGCGCGGAATATATTTCTCACCCGATTTACCTAGAGGGAGTAAAATTTCTGCCAGTTGTTGACTACAAATCCGGAATTGGTGGTCATCCGATGAGAAAAACTTAAACCCAAGGTTGGTTAAACAGTGGGTGATTTTAGCTCGACCCTCTGGATTTTCTTGGGCAATCAGGATGTTATAGTCAGCCATCTCATCGTCACGTCCACCAACAACCCGCCCTCGTCGTCGGACATGAACGCAGCCTTCGGAAATGTAGTAACCGAGGAATTCTAACCAATCATCCATCCGAATTCGCTCGATGCTAACCTTCGCGTTTTTCGGTGCAGTTCCCAATTCAAACCATTCGGGTTCTTCTCCATGAAACTCACCCCCGGTAGGGACACGCCAAGACTGCCAATGTCGGTCTTCATCCGCACGCAAAAATTGCAATTTTCCGGTTTTACTGCGTACATACATCCAGTGATTTGGTGTTACACACAGATCGAACTTAGCATTGGCAAACCGGAGCAAATTGCCCACATACGGCTGCACAATATACTCATCCGGGACGTGATACTCGACTTGATTATCGGAATTAAGAGTCGCCACTCGCACTCCGGGCTGTAATTGGGGAAAAGGAACCCAGCCATTTTCCGTTAAAATTTCAGTTTCAGCGTCATAACAACTGCGCGGTCCAATTGGATTAACATTCCCTCGATATTCTTCGGGTTGAGGATGAACTTCCGGATCACCATACACTTCCGAAGTTGAAGCCAATAAAAATCTCGCCCCTATCCGCTTGGCTAACCCCAACATATACAGGGTCCCAATGACATTCGTTTTAATCGTCTTGACAGGATTGTACTGATAGTGTATTGGCGACGCCGGACAAGCCAGATGGTAAATTTGGTCAACCTCGACGCGAATCGGTTCGGTAATATCGTGGCGGATCAGTTCAAAGTAAGGATGATTCAGCCATTTGACGATGTTTCGCTTGGTGCCAGTATAGAAGTTATCCAGACAGAGAACTTCATGACCTGCTTCCATTAACCGATCAACGAGATGGGAACCAATAAAACCAGCACCACCTGTAACTAGAATTCTCATAGGGTTTTCACAATAGAACGATCGCGTAAGCTTAGTGCGGTAAAGTAGTAAGCTCTACCATGTTACATTGAAACCCATACTGGCAAGTCTTCGCCATGCTTAAAATCGCTTAATTCCTTTCAGGACGTGAAATTGAGGCAAATTCAACGCCCCACCCCTGACAATCGCTCTTGCCTGTGGTTATGATATTGGTTGAACTTTCTTAACACAACTAGATCTTAGGCAAACGAACGTTAGGGTGCATGATTTGAGCGTTGACGTGCCATACCTCAAGAGTTTTAGCTGATTCGCTCACAAAACTGCCAAATTGATTTGGGGTTAAAAGCTTTCACTCGATCACACGCAGATCGAAGTGAAGCTGTAACCTGGCACAACCTGGCTGGGAGGTTCCCCTGAGTAATCCTCTGGCAATTTTGCCGTCAGAGAAATTAACTTCGGTGCTTAAGTTGTATCTACCTGCTTGAATTATGCTGCTAGAGACGTTAAACTCACCCGAGTCTGTCCTCGCTCCAACTGATACATTTAGTACCGGGACGTTAGAACTGTGGTTTCAGCCCGTTTATCAAACAGCAACGGGTACTGTATTACACAATGAAATACTCCTACGTTGGCGAGATGAAACCGGAAATCTGCACTTACCCCAGGAATTCTTACCCACGTTGTCGGATAAAGGACAACTGCAAAAGGCTGATCGTGCCGTCATTCGCAAGGCGATAGAACTCTTAGCGGAACAGCCGGATCGATGCCTGTCGATTAATCTTTCGGGAGAGGGATTAAATAACTTTGAACTAATCGAATATATCGAAACACTTCTGGATCAGTCAGGAGTTGACCCGAAACAACTGAGTTTTGAGCTAACCGAATCAACCATCGCCAAAGATTTTCCCACAATTCGGGCATTTGTCCGCGAACTCAAAAGTCTCGGTTGTGCGATCGTCTTGGATAACTTTGCCAGTCGCGAATTAACGCTGTTTCAATGTCAACAACTGGCGGTTGATTTGGTTAAAGTTGATGGTCAACTGATCCAACGCCTAAAAACAGAACCGAGTAGTCGCGTCTTAACCAAAGCCATTCTCGAAGGCATTCAGGCGCTGAGTCAGGTGGCGGCTAAATTTGTCAGCGATGCGGTTACCTTATCACTCGTGGAAGAAGTCGGGATTGATTTAGTCCAAGGACACCATCTTAAAACCCCTAGTCCAGCACCCGATTGGACGGAACTGGTTCGCCCTGAAGAGGAACAGGATTCACCCACGGCTGAAACCCAAAAACCCACTCAATCCTGGCGTTTCCTGGTGGGAACGGGGTTTGTTCTGCTGGGATTAGGGGCAGTTGGAATGGGGATTGCTTCTATTGGTTATCGCCTCACTCACTTAGTCGTAGACGGTGGCACAATTAATGGGCGAATTGTGCGGCTACAAGCGCCAACCACGGGTAATATTCAAGCATTTTACGCCCAGCCAGGGGTGGTTGTGAAATCAGGACAACTTCTCGCCCGGATTAGCCAAGAACCCAGTCCCCAAGAACAAGAAGCCCTACTTCGCCTAGAACGCGCCCAAGACCAAGAACAAATCCGCAATCAGCTTGAAAGTCTCGAATTACAAGGACAGATTCAGGTCAATGCGACCCAACTGGCATCGGCAAAACAGTCCCTAGCATTACTGAAAACGCAGTTAAAGCAGCTAGAACGTCGAGACCAAGCCGTGCGCCAAGTGGATGTAGAACTGGGTTTAGACTCAATTAAGGAACAGCAAGCTGTAGTTCAAGCGGCACAGGCAAAAGCCGAAGCTGCCCGATTAGATTACCAACGGTATCAAACCCTATTAGAAGCAGGGGGTGTATCCGCACAGGAAACCGATCAGTTGCGCTTAGTCTGGCAATCGGCACAAGCCGAAGTCCAACAAGCCCAATCTGTCTTGGATGCAACGCAAAAAGCAGTCAATGCTGCCCAAGCGGGTATTGCTCGCAGTAATCGCAATAATATTATGGGGGGGGTTCTGTCTGATCAACGGATTAGTTTGCAGCAGACGATTCAACAGCAATCCGTTGTGGTGAATACGATGGAAGCGCAATTGGCTAAACTCAAGCAGCAGCTAAATAACAGCCAGTCTCTCCAAAAAAATGCCCCTTCTCTGGTTAATGATCTCAAACAACTGCAAAGCGAACGGAAAGTGCAAAATGTGTCAGCGCCCTTTGCGGGTGTTGTCTACACAGCGGAACGAGAACAAGGTGAGCAAGTTAATCAGTTAGAACCAATTGTTACGTTGCTTGATTGCAATAACTTGTGGGTAGAAACCGTAGTTAGTGCTGAACAAGCTAGTTCAATTAATACCGATAAACCTGTGACGGTAGGATTAGCAGGTTATGCCCAAACAGTCAAGGGTGAAATTGACCTGATTCAGCCGATTAGTAATATGCAGCAGCTTAATAAGTTGACCCAGGTTCAAGCCCTACAGCCTGCGATTCCGCCTAAATTGGTGGGACAACCGTTGACGCGGATTACAGTAAGGATTCCACCGCCGCCGCAACATGAGAATTCCCAACAGTTTTGTGGATTGGGGCAAGCGGCGAGGCTGACGTTTCCGAAGAAACTTTTTGGTAATCGTTGAATTGGGATTTATATCTCAATTTTTTTTGTCTGGATTCCCTTGATTGCAGGCGGTTATGGCGGGTTTATAGGACTTACGCAATGAGGTAAAACATGATAACCGTAATCTCACTCGGTCAGGGCGGGTTTATTTACATCTAGGTGAGGTGACAAATGATAATAGTGAAACCCGCCCCTACACACAATTCAAGACGTGCTTTTGAAGCGTCTCTACATCCAAAAACTCTATGACTCGACTATTTCGTTGGCAAAACATCTCGTCCTATCTCAATTGGTTCGCCCTGCTGTGTCTTTCCGCCTTCGGTTTTACTGGCTTTTACCTATTGCGTAACCCAGAACAATTAGACCTATTAGGCATATCCGGTTTAATTAGTATGGGACTAATCGGCATTTGGCGATGGTCATGGTGGGCGCTGCAAGTGATTCGTTCTCGGATTTATCTACATTGGGTTTTTCCCCGGTGGCGCAAACAAGCCGATCGCATTCCCCTTGACAAGTTACCGCCTGTTTGTCTATTAGTCCCAACCTATAAGGAAAAACCTTGGATCACGGAACGAGTCTTCCGAGTCATCGCCCAAGAAGCCCAAAGCCTTTCTCACCCCCTGACACTGCTAGTAACCAGTAGCAGTGATGCAGAAAATACTGCCATTTTAAAGGTACTTAAATCCATTGATCCGGAACTCAGTTGTATTCGCCTAATCCAAATGGTACAAACGGGAGAAGGGAAGCGCAAAGCCATGGCGGATGGATTACGAGAATTAGCGCGTTTAAATCTACCCCAAAATGCCGTTGTCGGGTTAATGGATGGCGATTCTGAACTAACACCTGGAACTTTACGTCGCTGCTTGTCATTCTTCCGCCTCTTTCCCAAAATGGGGGCGCTGACAACGGATGAGTTACCGATTGTTGAGGGATCGTATCTGTTTTCGGAGTGGTTCCATTTACGCCTATCCCAGCGTCATTATCAAATGTGTTCCGTGTCCCTGTCGCAAAAAGTGATGTGTTTGACGGGACGCTTTTCCCTATTTCGGGCGGAGGCGGCGCTGCATCCCACATTTGCCGATCAGTTAGAACTGGATACGTTGGATGATTGGCTGTGGGGACGGTTTAAATTCCTCTCTGGCGACGATAAAACGACGTGGTATTGGCTACTGCGCCGGGGTTACGATATGCTTTATATCCCCGATGTGATTGTCTATTCCATTGAGACAATTTCTGGGTCATTAATGGATCGCGCTTACCAGAATATGCGCCGCTGGTATGGGAATATGCTGCGGAACAGCGATCGCGCGATCGGATTGGGTCCAGGTAAGGCGGGATGGTTTATGTGGTACTGTCTCCTGGATCAACGGATTAGTTACTGGACGACTCTGATCACACCGGGTTCGTTATCAATTTGTTTAGTTCAAGGGTATTGGTTAGTCGCCGGAGTCATTCTCTGTTGGATTCTTTGTACTCGACCGATCATTTTAACCATCATTTTCTGGGGGCGACAATCTCGCCTCAAACCGATTCATTTACCTGTCTTTTTAATCGCCCAGTGGAGTTCCTGTATTATCAAAATCTGGACTCAGATGAACCTTGCCCAACAAAAGTGGTCAAACCGAGGCAATCAAAGTATCTCCGCCGCTGGATCGGGGTTGGAACGGTTGGTTAAAGTAAGCGTGTCTCGTTTTCTTTATGTTTCCCAGTTATTTGGTTTTGTGATTATTTTATGTTGGTTTGCCAGCCTTCTCAGTCCCTTACAAGATGTGACAGGTTTATGGTCAAATAGTACCTGGGCGATGAGTCAATCGGTTCCACCGCAAATGGTTGAGGCGATAGATCATGGAATCATTCCCAATGATGGTCAAGATGATGCTAAATCCCTCCAGGTGTTAATTAATCGTCTGTCTGGTGAAGACCCAGTACAGATTAATTTACCCATTGGTGAAATTGATTTATTTTATCCCATTGAAATTAATCGCAGTCACACGATTATTAAAGGGCAAGGAATGCGGCGAACGATTTTACAAGCGCATATCAGTAAACCTGATACAGAAGCTGTTCTAGTCATTCGACCCCGTGAACATCCTTTGACCGAAAAAGCAGAGTCTAATCAGAATCAGATTCAGGATATACATTTGAGCGGGTTTACACTCCGGAAAAAATCACTCGACTCAACTAAAAATATATCTGCTGTTGGCAGTATTCTTTTGGAAACGGTAGTCGATTCATCGCTGAGAAACCTTGATTTAGCAAACAGTAGCAATTCTGCTTTAATCCTGCGTCATACGGAGGATGTAACGGTCGAGTATGTGTTGCCAGAGACAGCCATCAAGAAAAAGGAATAAAAAGAATCTGATTTTCATAGTCTTCAGGCTGACTATATCAAGTCCGGGCAATCGTCTGATCAGCCCACGCAATATGGCTCCGTTAAAGTTTTCGTCATTGGACTTACGCAAAACCTCTATGTGTAGGGTGTGGCACACCTTATTTGATGAATTAGAATTACGCCCGGAAACTGTAGGGGCGCAAAGACTTGCGCCCGATTCAATGGTCAAATCCATTCCACAATTTTAGCTGTGTAAAGCCAGTAGGGTGTGTTAGCGTAGCGTAACGCACCTTTGCCACTATTTCCTTGGCTATATTATTGTTTTTAGTCTCCCTTAAGACAAATATTGTTCACATTGCTGAAAAATATAGCGCAGCAACCCTAAAATCTCGTCGAGATGAGCAATTCCATAGAGTAATGTTTCATACACCTCACCTTCAGTTGTTAATCTATAAAACCGCCAACCATCTCCATTGG
Organism: Coleofasciculus sp. C1-SOL-03; assembly: GCF_040220555.1. Taxonomy (NCBI): domain Bacteria; kingdom Bacillati; phylum Cyanobacteriota; class Cyanophyceae; order Coleofasciculales; family Coleofasciculaceae; genus Coleofasciculus; species Coleofasciculus sp. C1-SOL-03. The sequence goes on along the minus strand of NZ_JAVJUO010000091.1, from coordinate 23,216 downwards.
TAACGACTCCAAATATATCAATCTCCTGCTCGCGTTGGCGATTTTGCCAGGAACAGGCTTGCATTTCTACTAAACACTGAGCTAATCCTTGCTCAAAGTCATCCTTTTTGGCTTCAACAATACAGAGATAAGGAGATTCAATATAAGCTTTACGTTCAGTAATCAAATAATCAACATTGCCTGTAGTGATATCAGAGTCTAGAGCCGCCCCTTTCCATATTTTTAGTTTTTTATAGGGTTGAATAGCTTCTTCACAGATTGCATCAATCACTATTTTTTTAGATTCTTCATACTTTTGTAAGTCAAAACATTGTAATCTAGCCCAGCGTTCTTGGAAAAAGGGACTGGGTGCAACAGGTTGGCTGTCAATGTGCCAGAGTAATAATTCAGTTAGGCTTAATTGCTTGAAGGCTTCTGTGGTATTAAAGCTAGCAAAGTTTTTTTTCTTTCGCTTTTTGGCATTTGACGACATTTCGCGCCTTCCTGGTTAACAAATATACCGAAGGGTGAGGGCTTTAGCTTAGAGTGAATGGCACGCTCAGATGAGGCTGGTGGGCAATGCCCACGATGGCGGACTGACACAGCTAAAATTGTGGAATAGATTTGACGTTTAACCCTCTCGCAAGTCGAAGGGTTAAACCGGGCGCACGCCATGCGCCCCTACAATGCTAATCCACCAATTAAGGTGTGCCACGCCACTACCTTTTGTGCTATTCGTTCACCTCTGAAACCGAAAAATCAGCAAAATCGACATACACATCTTTCGGCGTTGCCCACGAGGGATCACCACCGCCAAAAAAGGTGGAGAAAAATATACCATCAATTTTCAGGTCTTCAACAGTACGGAATGTTAATCCTTGCTCATCGAGAACCATGTTTCCATCCAACCAAACTTTAACTCGACCATTGGCTTGACCCGGTTCATTCAGGACAACCTCCTGCTGAATATGATGCCAAGTTCCAGGGATAAATTGCCAATTTCCTCGACCAATTGATGTGCCGTATTCTTCACTGGTGGGCAGATAGGCGTACAGTTCCCCATCGCCATTGCGTCTCCACATAAAGCGCGTCGAAAACCCATCGGTTCCATCAGGCGTTTTCCCGCCACTAGCACTGTCACCGCCATAAAGTCCTGGCAATTTCCCTCCCTTCACAAAGTCAAAGTCGTCGGAAAAACGAACATAATAACTCAAGCGCAGGGATTCTTGAGCAGGTAAACCTAAATCCGCATAAAACTGCGTACCTCCTAACGGTGCGTCATTTTTTCGAGAAACTGAAGGGCTAGCTGAACCAGCCGGATAGTTCACCCGCAGCACTTGATCAAATCTGCCGTCGGCGTCTTTAATCACTTCACTATTTTCTAAACCCCACTGTTTCTCACTTTTAAGCTGCCAAGATTGCTGCCAGTCCGTTGCGGCAAAGCTATCTGACCAAAGCGGGGTAACATCAGCGTTAGAGGCTACATCTTGACGAGTTTCCGTTGAATTGCTTAAAGCAGAAGAGGACTCTATTTCATTTGAAGCAGTCTGAGCGCAACTATTTAGCATGATGACTAAAAAAGCTGCACTTAAGAATTGACCTGAAGCGGTTAGATGCTTAAATTTGATTGACATGGGTTTGGCTTAAACGTGCGGGATAGCGTAGAGTTTTGAGCATTTTCATCTTGATGCACCCTCAACCATCTAATTTAATCCTTGCTCTTGGCTTTTGTCAGCCCTTGCCGTTGAGTAGAGGGCGACCCGAGCAAATTGAGTGGATATCGTTGTTAATTTGTGCAAGCGGGTCGCCCCTACACGGTTCCCACTGGGTATTTCTTTCATCCATGACGAGCGCCATCGCGGCGGTGGGGGAGGTACTCAAATTTTTTTTAATACGTCTCTCGTCTCCCCCTGTTCCCAGACGTGCCATGGCACGTCTCTACATTAATTAATTCCCCTACTAAGGTTCGAGGCGCAAGACTGCCATAAATGCTTCCTGAGGCACATCAACTGTACCTAAAGACTTCATTCGCTTTTTCCCTTTTGCCTGCTTTTGCAACAATTTTTTCTTGCGGCTAATATCCCCGCCGTAACATTTAGCCAATACGTCTTTCCGCAGTGCAGGGATATGTTCACTGGCAATCACCCGACTTCCAATTGAGGCTTGCAGGGGAATTTTGAATTGGTGACGGGGAATCAGTTCCCGCAGTTTTTCCACTAACGCCCGACCGACAGGGTAAGCTTTATCCCGGTGGACAATCATTGCTAGGGAATCAACGGGATCAGCATTAATTAACACATCAAGGCGGACGAGCGTGTTTTCCCGATACCCAATCAGCTGATATTCCATACTGGCATAACCGCGCGATCGCGACTTGAGTTGATCGAAAAAGTCAGTCACGACTTCCGCCAGAGGCAATTCATACACCAATGTGGTTCGCCCTTGGGTTAAATACCGCATATCTTTAAACTCACCCCGCCGGGTTTGACACAGTTCCATCAGCGTCCCCACATAGCTTTCTGGGGTAATCATTTCGATGCGAACGTAGGGTTCTTCAATTTTCTCCCGCTGCTGGGGTGGAGGGAGTAAGCTGGGGTTGTCGATTTCCAACACCTCTCCATCGACAGTTGTGACGCGATAGACCACTGACGGGGCGGTAATAATTAAATCCAGATTATATTCCCGTTCTAATCGCTCCTGGACTATTTCCATGTGCAATAAGCCCAAGAAACCACAGCGGAAACCAAACCCCATAGCGCTGGAGGTTTCCGGTTCATAGTTGAGAGCCGAATCATTGAGCTTGAGACGATTCAGGGCTTCGCGTAAATCTTCGTACTGATCGGCGTCGGTGGGGAATAAGCCACAGAATACCATGGGTTTGGCTTCTTTATAACCCGGTAAGGGCGTCTGTGCCGATTCAGTCGCTAGGGTAATGGTATCGCCGACACGGGCATCTTCTACGGTTTTAATCGCCGCCGCTATGTATCCCACTTCTCCGGCGTGTAGTTGCTCAACCTGGATTTGTGTGGGTGACAATACCCCTAGTTCATCAATTTCATATTCTTTTTTGGATGCCATCAGGCGAACTTTATCCCCGGTTTTCACCGTACCATCCATCACCCGGAAATAGACGATGACGCCTCGGTAGGGGTCATAGTAGCTATCAAAAATCAAGGCTCGCAGGGGTTGATGGGTATTATCCTGGGGGGGAGGCACCAGATGCACGATGGATTCTAAAATCTCATCAACCCCAACACCCTCCTTTGCCGATGCGAGGATGGCTCCGCTACAATCGAGACCAATGACCTCTTCGATTTCTGAGATCACTCGTTCGGGTTCGGCTCCTGGGAGGTCGATCTTATTCAGAACCGGAATAATTTCGAGGTCATGCTCCAAGGCTAAATAAACATTAGCCAGAGTTTGAGCTTCAACCCCCTGAGAGGCGTCTACCACGAGCAATGCGCCCTCGCAAGCGACCAGCGATCGCGAAACCTCATAGGAGAAATCCACATGACCCGGGGTGTCAATCAAATTGAGCACATATTGCTCATCATCTCGCGCCCGATAGTTCATGCGAGCGGCTTGCAGTTTAATGGTAATCCCGCGCTCCCGTTCCAATTCCATGTTGTCCAGGAACTGTTCCTTCATTTGGCGATCGCTTACCGTACCGGTTGTCTGTAAGAGGCGATCGGCTAAAGTGGATTTACCATGATCAATGTGGGCAATGATGGAAAAATTGCGAATGCGAGAAACAGGAACATCAGTCATAGAATTATCGGGTGACAAAAAAATCGGCAACACGGAATGGATAGCTCTTAATGTATTTTAATGTTTCTTCCGAAAATGGGGACAATACTCCTGATACTCTAACTCTAGAGAACCTTTTCGGACTGATTGCGTCACGAATCTCAGGTGGCAAGAGAGCAAGTTGTCGTAAACTGTAGTGTAGGGGAACACAAAAACGCTGAACATGAATAATCATGCCATTCATCGAGAGCATTCAACGGACAAAGAAGAAATATCTATCCTGATGGATGCTCAACTGTTAGACCAAATCAAACACTTAACCAATGATCCGTCTAAGGTGATCGAAACAGCCATTCGTCAATGGCTAAGAGGAGAGCGCGATCGCGATGATGAGCTAACCCGCACCTTGAGACGAAATCCACCAGTACCGCCACGAGGCGAATGGAACGATTGAGAGCCACCAGGTTCGTCGCTTTAATAGTTCGCCTGAGGCTCCAGGGCGTTAGGGGGTTGCATTTATGTCTGTCTTGGTGCGAGCGCTAATCCTTTCGCTGCTTGTAGTTTCCAGGTTTCTTGTAGATGATTGCTCCTGCTGATTTCCACCATCCTCGATTTGGGTATACCACTATGCAATCTACTACTGCACAAGGCGAGTCACGCTTTTTGCAGGAGTTAGAGGTTGATCTGATGTGTAGTCAAGATTCCTCAGGTCAGTATCGCTCCTTTTATTGGCGGCAAGCCGAGCAGTATAATTTAACTCAAGAGCAGGTTATTGGGGTTCCCCTGAACCAAACGTTTCATCCCATTGCTCTAGATGCTTATCGGGATCGAATTCAACGGATACTCGAAAACCGCACCCCAGAACGCTGTATCCACGACTTTTGTTATGGCGATCACGTTTTTCCCTTTGAACTGGTGATCAGCCCAATTTTACAATCCGACGGTCAGGCGACTCAGGTTTGGGTAATGGGTCATTTGTTACCGGAGGGTTCGGTACAAAAAGTGATCGATTCACTGGTACCGTTAAGCGTCGATCCCAATCAAAAACTGCTGACTCAAATTGCCCGTCGGATTCGCCGGACGTTAGACTTAGATACCATCTGGCAACAAACGGTAGACAGTTTAGGGAAAGCTTTACAAGTCAGTCGCTGTATTATCTGTTCCTACAAACCCGACTACATTGATGTCAAGGTGGAAGCAGAGTATCGCCAAGACTCATTAGAGGAAATGTTGGGGATGACGCTGGAACTGGAGTCGGAACTGATAATGAAACAAGCGATGTGGAGTTCCGAACCCGTTGTAGTTGACCAAATTGCCCCGAGTCGGTTTCAAGAAAAATCCTTGCTGGTGGTTTCCACGTCCTATAAAGACGAACCCAATGGCTTAATTAGTTTACAACAGTGCGATCGCCACCGTCCGTGGAGTGATGCAGAAATTGAGCTGGTGCGGGAGTTAGCCGAACAAGTGGGAACCGCGATCGCTCATGGTACGCTCTATAAAGAACTGGAACTAGCCAGAGAACAAGCTGAAGAAGTATCCCGCCTCAAGAGTGAATTTCTGGCTAGCACCTCTCACGAATTGCGGACGCCCCTAAATGGGATGATTGGCTTTCTCAAGCTGATTCTGGAAGGGATGGCGGATGACCCAGAAGAACAGCGCGAGTTTATTCAGGAAGCCCATAATAGTGCCTTACACCTGCTCAACATCATCAACGATATCTTAGATATCGCCAAGATTGAAGCCGGAAAAATGGAGCTGGAGTTTAGTCCAGTTGAGTTAGAGTATCTATTTAATAAGGTCTATGACTTTACTGCCCAGCAAGCCCATCACAAGAACTTGAGTTTCACCCTGGAAATTCCCGCCGTCTACGATGGCATTGTCATGTATGGGAACTATCAACGGCTACTCCAGGTGATGCTAAACCTAGTGGGGAATGCGATTAAATTTACCGATGAAGGGGGAATTACCATCAGCGCCGAAGTCATTCGCAAGAAAGTGCATTTTCAGGGACAGGAGTTTCCTGGACATGTGAAAGTGCGGGTTGCGGATACGGGGATTGGGGTGTCCTTGGATAAGCAAGACAAACTCTTCCAATCCTTTAGCCAGGTACATGGTGGACTCAATCGTCCTTACGGGGGAACCGGGTTAGGATTAGCTATTTCCCAAAAGCTAGTGGAAACCATGGGCGGTGTTGTACATTTCTTCAGCATGGGAGAAAACTTAGGTTCAACTGTGACATTTACTGTACCCCTTTATCAAGAACCCGTGATGGTGTCGCGCACAGATTGAGAAAAAGGCGAGGTATCCTAGTGCAGGGTGGCAGAAATAGCCTGAAGTCAGTACCATTGCGTTAAGTTGGTAGCTAGAAAACTGATTGAATTGAGTTAAAGACTTACTGGCAAAGGCATTTCCTGCTCCCTATTCCTTCTACCTTATTCAAAAAGTTAGGGGAATCCCCTAAGTCTGATACCTTCCCCTAACTGTTTATTTGAGATAATTACTACCGTCCAGCCTCTAGAGGAGACTGTTGGCATAAGGAAAGTTCTGCCAACTATTCTGAACTCAACGTAAGCGATTAGAGTTGAGTCAGGAACATTATCTATGAATACTCAGGCTGGCATAGTATTAAACCTAATTCTTTGGGGAACGGTTTTGAGTCAGCCTGTCATTGGCATTCAACCTCATCAACGTTTCCGGATGTTACAGTTTCACCCTCAAGCTGGACAGGATTTATTATTAATCCAAAAAAAACAGTTAGACGAACCGCCGATCAATCCAGGGTCTCCTGATGAACGGGTGCCAGCAGGAACCCACAAGAGCAAGGGTTTGGCAAGGGTGGAAGATGAACCGACTCCCCCAAAAGAGCAGATACCAGGGGGTAGTCGGTGGATTACACAGACAGATCCCCGACCGGGGATCTTGCTTAAGGCTGTACTTCATCAACCTGAAATCTGCTGTAAATCAATCTTCAGGAAGAGGCAAATGCAGCGATAATTATTTAATAAAAATCATCCGATCCTTCTAGGACAAATCTATGTAATTCGATAGAAAACCTGAACCCGATCGCTTTGTTAATCTGATCACAGTGGTGGTACAGAAGTTAACAGCAATAGAGACCTCGGACACCGGATGAAACGAAAATACAGGAGGATATTATATGTCTATGACAGGATTACCAGCATTTGACACCACCGTTCAAAAGACCAATACTTGGGTTAATGACGTAGCCGCAGAACTAGGTTGGGAGGACAAACATAGAGCCTTCCAGGGATTGCGCGTCACCTTGCACGCTTTGCGCGATCGCTTGACGGTAGATGAAGCCGCTCAATTGGCTGTTCAGTTGCCCATCCTGCTAACTGGGTTTTACTACGAAGACTGGAAACCAGCAACCAACCCCAGTCAGGAACGCACTAAAGACCAATTCTTGAGCCACATCAGCGATTACTTCCAAACCATCGAACCGAACATTGATGCTGAGGCGATCGCACGCGCTGTTTTCAAGATTATGTCTACCCGCGTTTCCACCGGGGAAATTGAAGACATCACCGGCATTCTACCCGCCGAGATTAAAGAACTTTGGCCCCAAGCAGTCCGTGCGTAGTAAATAGCAGCAATAGCTGAATTGAGGACTGATAATTTATGCAACTTCCCTTAGAAATTTCCTATCGGGATGTACCAAAAACCGACGCGCTGGATACATTAGTCCGGGAAAAAGTTGGTAAGCTGGAGCAGGTTTGTGACCACATTAATAGTTGCCGTATTGCCATTGAACAGGCACACAAGCAACCGAATAGTGGTTCCCCCTATCGGGTGCGAATCGATATGACAGTACCACCCGGTCACGAACTTGCCGTGGTCGAAAATCCGGGAGAAGGAACGCAGTACCAGCCCGTAGAAACTGTGGTACGCAACGCCTTTGAGTCGGCACGCCGCCAGCTTATCGAACTCAGCGAACGGCAACGGAATGAGGTCAAAACTCATCCTACCCAGGAAATGACAGCAATAGTCACTAAGTTATTTCCCGAAGAAGGGTACGGCTTTCTCAAAACCATGGAGGGTCAGGAAGTCTATTTCCACCGTAATAGTGTCCTCCATGATGACTTTGACCGCATTCAAATTGGTACAGGTGTGCGCTTTTTTGCCGAGGAAGGTGAACAAGGACTGCAAGCCAGTACGGTGCAGATTGTGAACAAGCCAGGTGAGCGTATTTCCAAAGTTGATGAACTGGAAATTGAACAGCCCCTCGGTTGGAACAAATAGATTAGCACTGGTGTAGGGTGGGTTAGGCGCATAGTTTTTTATTCACTTTTATTTCCCACAGAACACTCATGCGCCGTAACGCACCACCTTGGTTGGTGCGTTACTAACGCACCCTACTGGGCTGACCCACCTAAAATGGTGAATTAGAATTGTAGGGGCGCACGGCGTGCGCCCATTCTAACCGTAAAATCTATTGCACAATTTTAGCTGGGTCACGGGACTACTGACACAGCTAAAATAGGACTTTGTTTGTAGTGAGAACTTTAGTTCTCTAACGCCTAGCTGGAGTTGGCTCAAGCCCTCACTACGTACCCAATCTATTGCACCATTTTAGTTGGGTCACGGCACTACTGACACTAAAATTGTGGAATAGATTTGACGTTTAACCCTTCGACTTCGCTCAGGGTTAAACCGGGCGCACGCCATGCGCCCCTACGGTTTCGGGGCGTAATTCTAATTCATCAAATAAGGTGTGCCACCCCACTACCCAAATTACAATTAATGAGGCTTTTTACTCGCGATATCTTGACATTCATACATAATTTATAAATTAAGGCAGAAGATAGAAGAGAAAGAGTAAATTGGCAAATGTAAACCCGCCTGCGCGGGTTTTGTTTGTGTAGCTGCGGTTACCCTACGGGAAGCCGCTCCGCGTCTACAACCGCCCCATCTTCTTAAAAGTCTACCGACAAAACTTGCACCGTTTCTCCGGCTGGAATTAAAGTTTGACCAACGGGTACAATCGCCAGACCTGTGGTTTGAGTTAAGTTAATTAAATTACCCGAACTGTGACTCCCACCCGCCAACTTGAATTCATAGTTCCCCTCAACTAATTGAAGCTGACCCCATAAATAAGATTCTCGACGCCCATCGGATTTGAGTTCGCTACGGGAGATGGCGTTGATAAATCTGGGCTTCCATTGTTGCGTTGGTAAACCAGACAGCTTTCTCAGCGCAGGTTGCACAAATCGCCAACAACTGACTAAAGCCGAGACTGGATTTCCGGGTAGACCAAAATATAAGACTGGATGCGATGAGCCTTGTTTTTGTCCCTGACTCGGAGGCGGAAACGTCGCCACGGTTAAGGGTTTACCGGGTTTAACCGCAACCGAACGGATGTGAATCTCCGCATTCAGTTGGGCTAAGATTTCATCTACATAGTCATAATCCCCCACAGAGACGCCACCTGTAGACAGAACTATATCGGCGGCTAGAATCGCTTGGGCAATGGCTTGCTTTAGGGCGTCCGGTTTATCGCGGACAATCCCCTGTACTTTAGGAATTCCGCCACAGAGAGTCACCCAAGCGGCTAAGGCGTATTGGTTGGAATCGACAATTTGACCCGGTTGCAAGGGTTGGTAGGGTGTAACCAGTTCATTCCCTGTCGAGAGAATCGCGACTTGGGGACGGCGATAGACGGTGAGTTCTGTACATTGGGCGGCGGCGAGGACGGCAATTTCTGGCGCACCCAGTTGAATTCCTGATTCTAAGAGAGGTTCTCCAGCCCGGTAAAAGGATGCCTGATGACGGACAAAGCCTTGCGGTTTCGGGGCTTGTAAGATTAATACCTGGTTATCCTGGCGCTGTGTATGTTCCTGCATCACCACCGTATCCGCGCCCTGGGGTATACAGGCACCGGTGAAGATACGGGCGGCTTGTCCGGGTGCAATGGTTTTTTGGGGTTGATAGCCAGCAGGAATCTCTTCGACAAGTTCTAAACCGATGGGTTGCTGTTCACTCGCTGACTGCACATCAGCATAGCGCACCGCGTAACCATCCATCGCTGAATTATCCCAGTGGGGAAAATCCAATTGGCTGGTTACAGGAGACGCTAAAATGCGACCTGTGGCGGTGGATAGGTCGATACTTTCGCTATCTAACTGGGAGTCTAAGGGGTGGACGAGATCTAAGATAATGGATTCGGCTTGGTTAACGGGTAGCATGGGACAAGAATTAGGAATAATGCGTTATTTGGCTTCTCCAATCAGTGTAAAGGCTGCCCAGTTTCTGGGATGAGGATGTCTTTCTATTGTCGTCAGCATGGCTTGTCGCAGCGCTTGGGCTTTGTCAGGATTGTTTTGTAGATTTTGATAAAATTCCTGCATCAGGAAGGCTGTGGGGGCATCTGGTACTGTCCACAGGGATACACATTTCTTGTCCCAAACAAATTAAACGCTAGCTGATTCGGCTCGATTCCATAGACAAAGATTTGACGACTGGCTTGGTTATCCGGATTGCCGTTATTTTGTATAATACGCTACGTTTTCCCACCAAGATCCGGGAGACCCGTTTTTCTCCTAAAAGCGGTAGACTGTTTTTCAGAAAAACCTCGCTTCTGTTATGCCAAGCCGACACCACAAATTCTGTGTTCGTCGCCTTCTGTTCGTTCTATTCCTTTGTAGCTTCGCTCTCTGCCTAGGGCTGGGTCATCTTTCCTCAACCCCTTGGCGGGTACAATGGGGAAACGTGGCAGTTGCTCAATCTCCTGATATGAGTCAATGGGTGCAAAAAGGCGTAGAGTTATATCAGGCAGGAGATATTACGGGTGCGATCGCGCAATGGGAAACAGCCCTGGGTGTCTATCAAAATACCAATAATTCCCCAGCACAAGCCCTGATCTTAGAAAACTTAGCCCGAGCCTATCAGCAAATCGGTCAAATCGATCGCGCGATTCACTATTGGTCTGAAACAATTGCCGTCTATCGCCAGATGGGAAATCAAACCCAAGTCGGGCGGATGCTTGTCGAACAAGCTCAAGCGTACAGCAAGTTGGGGCAAAATCGACGGGCAATTACGATTTTATGCAACCTCCCGGAACGTGAGAATCCCTGTACTCCAGACTCGGCGTTGCAAATCCTGCGTCAACAAAAAGACGCCTTGGGAGAAGCGGCGGCGTTGGGAAGTTTGGGCAATGCCTATCGCCATCGGGGAGAGTACGATAAAGCTATTGACAATCTAGAGAAGAGTTTAGCGATCGCAAACCAACTCGAAAATCCAGTCTATCGCGCTTCTGTCCTTAATAGTCTCGGCAATGCCTACAATAGTCTGGCTTTAGTGAATTATCGCCGTGCTGAGTCGGCTAACACCAGAGGCGATAGCGCCAAAGCCGAGGAATTCCAACAAAACGCTTTGAGTAATGATGCCAAAGCATTGGACTATTTTCAGGATAGTATCGAGGTTGCCCGGACGGAAAATGACCAACGAGGGCAACTGCGGGGACTGGTTAATTCTATTTCAGTATTGTACCGAACCAACGACCCCTCATCGGCTGCTGCATTGACCAAAGCGCGATCGCTCCTGGCTCAACTCCCGGATTCTCGTGATAAAATTTATGCGGCGATTGATTTAGCTAATCTTCTACAACCTGTTACGAGGTCTGAGGATACCTCATCGAGGACTCAATGCCTCAAGCTTCAACACCAACCCCAAGCCATTGAACTCCTACAGCAAGCTGTCTCCATTGCCCAACGTCTCAACGATTCTCGCGCCCAATCCTTTGCGCTGGGTAAGCTGGGACAACTTTATGAATGCCGCCAGGACTACCCCCAAGCCCTCGATTTCACGCAACAGGCTCAATTGAGGGCGAACCAGGATTTACTTGCCAAAGATAGTCTGTATTTATGGCAGTGGCAGGCGGGACGCATCTTTAAGGCACAGGGGAAAGCGTCTGAAGCTGTAATGGCTTACGAACAAGCCGTTACCACCCTAGAAACTATCCGTAGCGATATTCTCACCGCCAATCGAGACGTGCAACTTGACTTTCGAGATGCGATTAATCCCATTTATCGGGAGTTGGCACAGTTACGCCTCGAACAAGCGTCTTTGCCTTCTATTGAACCCATGGAACGTACCAAGGAACTCAGTGCTGCCCTTAGAACAATTGATTCTCTGAAATTGGCAGAACTGCAAAATTATTTTGGCAATGATTGCGTGATAGCCGCCCTTAATTTAAATGACTCAGCCGATTTTAGTCCCGCAACGGCTGTTTTTAGTACGATTATTCTGAAAGACCGTACTGCTATTCTCGTCAGTCTCCCCAACGGCGAAAAACGGTCAGCGTGGATAGATATCGATAGTCAGGCGCTTATTGACGAAATCAATGAATTTCGCCGGGAATTGGAGAGATTTATGGATTTCGTTTATGACCCTACCCAAGCCCAAAAGCTGTATGATTGGCTGATTCGTCCCTTCGCCTCTGACTTAGAACAAGCCCAGGTCAAAACGCTGGTATTTATCCAAGATGGTATCTTGCGTAGCATTCCCATGGCGGCACTTCATGACGGGGAGAAATTTTTGGTGCAAAAGTATGCCATTGCCACGACTCCCAGTCTGACTCTAACTGAAAAGAAAGCACTCGACCGTAAACAGCTACGGGCGCTGATAATAGGATTAACCAAGGAGGCGGTTGTGGACGGTCGCAGGTTTCCGGCGTTGAGTAACGTGGGTAAAGAAGTCAGTCAAGTTGAGGCTCGAATGCCGGGGAGTAAGGGACTCCTTGATGAAGAGTTTACACGCGATCGCTTGCAACAGGAACTCAGCCAAACCTTTTACCCGATTATTCATATTGCCACCCACGGGGAGTTTGGTACAGAGCCAGAGGATACATTCCTGGTGACGGGAGACAATGGCAAGCTGACGATTACCGATTTAGAGGCAACCATGCGCCGCATCAATGTGGGTTCTGAGGCGGTAGAACTGCTGGCACTCACGGCTTGTCAAACGGCGGTGGGGGATGACAGGGCGGCGCTGGGTTTAGCGGGGGTGGCGGTGCAAGCTGGGGTGAAAAGTGCTTTGGCGTCATTGTGGTTTATTCAAGATGCGTCTACGGTCAAGTTAGTGAATCATTTTTATGAACGCTTGCTCAACTCAGATATAAGTAAAGCTGAGGCGTTGCGGGAGGCGCAGTTAGAACTGATTGAAGCGGGGGGGCAATACAATCATCCTGCTTATTGGGCACCGTTTATTCTGATTGGGAATTGGCTGTGACGGGGTGGAATTCTCCTGTCGTCCTCTCGTTCCCAGGTCTGAAAAGGGAACGCCCTTGGGGAGGCTCTGCCTCCCGTCATAGCCAATAGGTTGGGTTGAGGAATGGATACTGTTGGCGAATTCGGAAAAGGAGTATTGGTGATGACAGATAAGCCTACATCTTACGAGCAGTTCACTCTGCCAATAGTACAGGAAATGTTCGAGTTAGTGTTAGATGAGCGAACGAATTGGACAGCGAACATAGAACCCGTTGAACCCAGCCATCGGTTACTTCAGGACTTGGAGGATAATGTATTGCTGGCTTTAGCCACCAATACTGAAAAGGCTAGGTCAGAACTGATTATCACTCCCATCCTTAACGAGTTGCGTCGGAGAAAGAATGTCGTCGTATTTTCTGGTAAAACGTTTAACGTCAACGAAGAGCTAGGCTTGAAGGGACGGTGCGATTTTCTGGTCACGGCATCTAATGAATTCTATTATATCAAGGCTCCCATTCTGACTATTGTCGAAGCCAAGAATGAGAGTATTGTTTCGGGGCTAGGGCAATGCCTTGCTACAATGGTTGCCGCACAGATATTCAACCAGGGTGAAGTGGTGTATGGCGCAGTTACAACTGGTGATCGTTGGAAATTCTTGCAGATAAATGGCAAAACGGTAAGTATTTCTCCAGTTGAGCATAGCTTGGAAAATTTGGGCAAAATCTTGGCAGTGCTGGAGGAAACAGTGTGAACATCGAAATCCCAGAAACTTATTAGGGGTTGCTGAATAAGTTTTATGGTGAGGGGAGGGAACTCTTAACGTTTGTTTTTGAATAAGAGTTAAGCGATCGCGGCGTTTCTTTCCCTTAATATAGACGTAGGGGCACGGCATTGCCGTGCCCTACAGGTGGTGTGATATCATGTCTAGTCAAACCCCCTTAATAAAAATGTCTGAAGCGATGTGTTACAGCATTGCAATGATGGGCAATCGTCAGGACATAAGCGGATGCCAAATCCGGGAAACGCTACCCCTGTTATCACTTAGTCCGCGTCGGCGGACTTTGTTTGTGTAGGCGTGATTTCAATCGCCGTGGCAAAATGGGGTAATCAAGGCTTTGTTTTGGTCAAGATTATCGTGTCCCAACTGCCTCAGCACAAGTGGCTGACGTTGACCCATTCTGGGGAGTGGTGGGGTCAGAGGCGACCAAAATTACCTCGCCTTTGTCGTTTCTTACCCAACCTGTCGCTTCGATAATCTGGGTTCTGTTGGCTGACTCAACATTCTCGGTGACTTTGGCTTTCCCTGGTGCATTATGAGATACACTACTACTGGGTAGAGAACGCACCTCACCTGTGGGAAACGGTGAATCGATAGAGTCACCCGGACGAGGCGGTAAGCCCCCGGTACCTGTTACCACAAAACGGTTCTCTTGTCCACTCCCACGGGCGGGACAGTTCTGTCTCATCTGGCGGGAAGCATCAACGAATTGGCTGGGCAGGTTGAGTAAACCTCGCGATGGGTCTACATTGGGTGAGTTCAGTTCATAAGTCCCACTCAAGCCGAATTCTGAACTCACGGTGATGTCGTTTTCGGGGGTGAGTTGAGGGCGGAATTCGATGCCAAATAAGCCTTGCGTGGTAACATTGACAGCACCGCCATTCCCGCGCACCGCATTGGCGGTGATATCGCTACCATTGGGCCCAGTTGGGGGAGTGGCGACGATAAACCGGGCGTCGATGGTGACATTACCGCCGTTAGCATCTTCCAAGGCGTTGGCGGAGATTAGGCTTTCGTTTTCCAGTAGCAGGAGGTTTAAGCCGTTTAGATTAATATTTGCTCCACCTGCGGCGTCACTGGTTGCGGTTTCTGCTAGAATTCTGCCTTGATTGAGACGTAGGGAATCTGCCGTGATGGTTAAATCCCCTGCTTGTCCAGAGGGACTACTGACAGTGATTTCTGCTCCATTGTCAAGAGTTATTCTCCCTGTTTCAATCGTCAAGTCTCCGGCTGGACCCCCCGCCGTGGCATTGGCACGGATGGCACTATCACCGCTCAGTTGTATAAAGTCGGTGACATTGAGTCTGACATCTCCAGCCATACCACTACTATTAGTTTCGGCACTAATTAGAGCGCCATTGGTCAAAGATAAAGAGCTACTCTCAATCTCTATTCCCCCAGAATTTCCCTGAGCGCCTGATTCCACTTGACTAAACACACCACTATTGAATCCTTCACTATCTTCCCCATCAAAGAAGATGCTATCCGTCGCCCGAATTACTACCAGCCCTGCATTTCCTTCTCCCAAGGTAGAGGCATTAATTGTAGCACCATTGGTGGCTGTTAAAGAACCACTCTCAATCTCCACACCTCCAGAATTTCCCTTAGCTCCCGAGTTCACCACACTAAAAACACCACTATTGAATCCTTCACTATCTTCCCCATCTAAGAAGATGCTATCCGTCGCCCGAATCACTACCTGACCTGCATTTCCTTCTCCCAAGGTTGAGGCATTAATTGTAGCGCCATTGGTGGCTGTTAAAGAGCCACTTTCAATCTCCACTCCCCCAGAATTTCCCTTAGCTCCCGATTGCACTCCACTCAAAATACGACTGCTGCCTCCTTGAGTATCTTCCCCATCCAAGAAGACGCTATCGGTAGCCCGAATCACTACCAGCCCCGCATTTCCTTCTCCTTGGGTATTAGCACTAATTGTAGCGCCATTGGTCAAAGATAAAGAGCCACTCTCAATCTCTATTCCCCCTGAATTCCCCTGAGCTTCCGAATTCACTTGGCTAAAAACACCACTATTGAATCCTTGACTATTTTCCCCATCCAAGAAGATGCTATCCGTCGCCCGAATCACTACCTGACCTGCATCTCCTTCTCCTAGGGTATTAGCATTAATTACAGCACCATTGGTCAAAGATAAAGAGCCACTTTCAATCTCCACTCCCCCAGAATTTCCCTGAGCGCCTGATTGCACTAGACTAAAAACACCACTATTAAATCCTTGACTATCTTCCCCATCAAAGAAGATGCTATCCGTCGCCCGAATCACTACCAGCCCCGCATCTCCTTCTCCTTCGGTATTAGCACTAATTTGAGCACCATTGGTCAAAGATAAAGAGCCACTCTCAATTTCCACTCCCCCAGAATTTCCCTTAGCTCCCGATTGCACCGCACTCAAAATACGACTGCTCAATCCTTGAGTATTTTCCCCATCCAAGAAGACGTTATCCGTCGCCCGAATCACTACCAGCCCCGCCTTTCCTTCTCCTTGGGTATTAGCACTAATTACAGCACCATTAGTCAAAGATAAAGAGCCACTCTCAATCTCCACACCCCCAGAATTTCCCCTAGCTCCCGATTCCACTAGACTAAAAACACCACTATTGAATCCTCGACGACTTTCCCCATCCAAGAAGACGCTATCGGTAGCCCGAATCACCACCTGACCTGCATCTCCTTCTCCTAAGGTAGAGGCATTAATTCCAGCGCCATTGGTGGCTGTTAAAGAACCACTTTCAATTTCCACACCCCCGGAATTCCCCTCAGCTTCCGGTTCCACTGCACTCAAAATACGACTGGTAAATCCTTGAGTATTTTCCCCATCCAAGAAGACGCTATCCGTCGCCCGAATCACCACCTGACCCGCATTTCCTTCTCCTCTGGTATTAGCAGAAATTAGAGCGCCATTGGTCAAGGCTAAAGAGCCACTCTCAATCTCCACACCTCCAGAATTCCCCTGAGCGCCTGATTGCACTTCACTAAAAACACCACTGACAAATCCTTGACTATCTTCCCCATCCAAGAAGATGCTATCGGTCGCCCGAATCACTACCTTGCCCGCATCTCCTTCTCCCAAGGTAGAGGCACTAATTACAGCGCCATTAGTAAGAGAAATGGAGGAACCTGTAATCTTGACATCTCCCCCTCTTCCTATGGCTCCAGCTTGAACATTATTACTAATCACCCCTTCTGCTACAGCCACGGTTCCAGTTGCATCAATGGTAATATCCCCAGCTTGAGCATCCACTGAACCCAAACCTGAAGTAATTCCAGCCCTCAATCGACTAAATCTTGAATTGGAATTGTACTTGCCAACCCCAATCACATAAGTACCAGGCGTTTCAAACGTAAAACTAATATAGGAATCTCTAATACTGCTGCTACCGCCTGCTCCCTGAGTGATGGCTGCATCATCATTACTTGCCAGTAACCCTCCCTGAGCGTTAAACAAAAAGAGTTCTGTGTCTAGGCTACCTGCTCCCCCCGTATTGCCTTGGTCAATATCAAAAATTCCTTGACTCCCAGCCGTTTCCACGGTAAACGAGTAGTAATCAAACGTCCCATCTCCTGTACCTGAAATCGAGACAAATGGAACTGTAGTCGAAGATTCGACATCAGGATTAGCTGCGACTGAAAACGAATCATCCAGGCTTTGCGCTCGATTAATTGAGTTATTCGGTTCAACTTCCTGGTTCGGATTCGGGGAACCTACCGCCGGACTTTCAATCGAAACTTGCAGCGTATAAGTTTCCCCTAAAGCAGGTTTGTTGCCGATAATACTGCTACCGATAGTTAAATCCTTAGCATAAATTACAATATCACCCCCACCTGCTTCCCTCACATCTATAGTGCTACCAAATATAGAAATATCCGTTCGTGCCAAATCCGCCGGAAAATTCAACCCTAAACTTCCCTGATTAACCACTAATCCCACCTCTCCGGGTGCGCCGACTCCCGCTAATTCTACCCTGCCACCGGGAGCGGTTAACGTGCCACCATCAATTAATAGTTCCCCCGTTTTCGTCGCATCAGGTGCAACATTTCCCCCCACGAGTAACAAACTTTCACCCGACAGTACAGATAGAGAACCCCTCACCTCAATCGAACTCACTCCTTGAGCCGCCAATTGATTAAAGAACAGCACATCCGGGTTAACTGTGAGTAAAGGCGGAGCCTCGGGTTCAGTTGCACTAAAAACGCCTTGATTACCAAAACCAAGGGCATTGGCTGTACTCGCCACAAACGAACCGCCAACATCCAACCGGGCATTCTCACCAAACACAATCCCATTCGGATTAATTAAAAACAAATTAGCCGTACCATTTGCCCGAATCCAGCCATCAATATCCGAAATATTAGTCCCCGTCACCCGCCCCAAAATGTTCTCAATATCCAACCCATTATTAAAAAACGCCTCACCCCCCGTCTGCACTCCAAACTCCTGGAAACTGTGGAACAGATTAACGCCCCGAATTGTTCCCCCCTCAATCGTACAAACCGGACACCCCGTCACCTGAGAATTAACCGGAAGCGTATTATCCGGGACAATTTGCGCCCGCACCGCGCTTGGTGTGATGAGTACAAGCAGCCAGAAGGCAGAAGGTAGAGGGCAGAAGGCTTTTTGGTTTCTAGTGTTGGCGTTTGGTCTATTCTTAACGGCTGGCTGCTTGAAGCCGCGCTGTCCTAAACACCCTAAGACCATGGAACTGACAACTTTAAAATAGGGAATAACTGATTTCATAAACCTTAATCCTACCGCGTTATTTACCTGTTTCTGTCTTCTGCGCTACATGAGTTTCATAAATAAACAGTCTGCCAACTTTCCCAAACATCCCCCTGCCCTGGATTCAGGAAAGCGAAACGTTTTCGGTTGAGCCAGTCCCAGAATCTGATCAGAATCATTGGCTAATTTTCTGTATAATCTGATACTTTTATCAAGGAAATTTATCCTCGCTGTTAACGTTTACAGAATAAGCGATGGTGCAGGCTCCCCCGCGATTTATCCGAGGGATGAAACCGAGTTCGGCGTTTAGCCTAGCCACTTTAGTTGCGAGTGTATTTTTCCTGAACATCCTTAACCAATACTGTAGTATAATATTAGCAAACATTGCAGGATGTCCTGGCAAATGTTTACTTTAATTTACGAATTCCAGTTAAAACCAACTAACGCGAAAGTAGCTGTTGTTCAGCATAACTTGATCGCCAAGGAAGATAACGGTTAACGACGAGATGATTGCCAAGCTAGACGTAGCCGCAAAGAGAATAGACCCCAAGCGTTTGGGCGGCATCACCCAGGGGCGCGATCGCGTCGGATACTGATCCAGTCTCTCACCCCAGGACTTGACAAATGGTACTGATTAATATCCTGTTCTAGAGTCTGCCTAAGTTGCTCTCGTACCTGCTGATAGATTGTCCAGTAAATCCCTGTCAGGGGTTGACGATTCAGGGGGCGACAAATTTTGCGCGATCGCAGAATTTCATCAACCAGTTCGGTTACAGCATTGCGCCGTTGTTCTGGGGAGCATCTGTACTGCTGAACCTTAACAATCAACGGCGTCAGTTGTTCATCCATAGTTATTCAATACTCAAAACTTAACCCTCTCCTTTTCCCACCGTCGTCATCTTCAATGTTTTGCCTTCGTTATTACTCTGGGAATATCTCCAGCTATTCCGTCTTTTGTAACAAAACTTAATGATTGGCAAGCTTTGCCCTACTGCGCCTGTTGGAGTTCGGGCTTATGACTCTAGACTTATCGAAAGGGGAAAAAGCGGAAGATTACCTCTCCTATCGGATTTTCCGATCAATCCAGCTTTGGCAAGTCACTGAGTTGGGTAAAAAAGTCATCCTCCAGTACAGCCGTAAACTTACCCACACCAATTAAATGTTGAGGGAATCCCAACTTTTCTCGGGGGGGTAAACCGAACCTAGTCTTTCTGTGAGGTCTTGTACTTTAGATTATCGAAAGAGCAAGGCAAATAAACCTTCTCAACGCTCTTTGTGGTCATTACTGCAAATTGTCAGGAGGTAACGATTATGGCTTTAGTTCGTTGGCAACCTTTCCAAGAAATTGACAGCTTGCAACGGCAAATGAACCGTCTGTTTGACAATTTGATGACGACAGACACAGACGGGTGGACAACCACGTTTACCCCAGCGGCTGAGATGCAAGAAACCCCTGATGCTATCCATCTGAAACTGGAAGTTCCGGGGCTAGAACCTAAGGATATTGACTTGCAAGTCTCCGCTGAAACTGTCTCGATTAGCGGGGAACGCAAACAAGAAACTCAAACGGAAGAAAATGGCACCAAGCGCAGCGAATTCCGCTATGGTAGCTTCCGTCGAGTGATTTATTTACCTGCACGAGTGCAGAATACTGAGGTTCACGCTGAATACAAAAATGGTATTTTGCATCTCACACTTCCGAAAGCTGAAGAAGAGAAGAATAAAGTCGTTAAAGTGAACATCAGCTAATCGTCTCTTACTGCTGGAGTTTCACAGCATCTTTGGCTAGAAGGAGTAATACCAAATCCGCTTTGAAAACCCTTTTTTGCTATGGCGATTGAAATCGCTGCTACACTTGCCAAAGTCCGCCTGCGCGGACTGGGTAATAACGAGGGTAGCTAACCCGGATTTGGTATAAAGGGTAAAGAAACAAGGATGTGTGGCTACTCTCTGCCATTTCATCCTTCCCCGTTAATACCATTGGGTTTCTGATGTAAAAGCTGGCTGAAAGTGAGCAGAAATCCAATGGTTTTATCTGACCATTTTTTCAAGTCAGATCAGGTTGTGTAGTCGTTACCCTAAAAGTTAGGATTTTATTCCGTTTTAGCAGGTCAACCTATGGCGGAAAAGACTGTAGTTCTCGGAAATACTGACGATGCCTCTTATCAGTCTGGCACTATTGCCTCGGCTAACCAAAATTGTACCTTAGCCAAAGAGCCAGACAAGCAGAACCTAGAGCAACTTGCCCAGGAAATCCTAGCCTTAAAGCAAGCCTCACTAGAACATACCAATAACCATCACCGCGAGATGCAGAAGCTGCGGGGTTATCTGAGGTGGCTTACCGGGATTTTACTGGTGGCTATTCTGGGCTTGGGCGGCTCGTTTATCGGCGTCACCTATAGTCTCAGTAACGAACAAATTCGTCTCAGGAACGAACAGAACAAAATAGCGCAACAGGTTGAATCCATCGCTGATAATCAAGTCAGCATTCAGCAATTTGAACAGCTCAAAACTTTAATTAACTCACTGAATCAGCAAGCCAAGGAACTGAGCAAGCGAACTGTGGAATTGAGTCAGCAAGTTCCCCAGGTTTCACTCAACCAACTCGAAGCCATACGAGAGCAACTGCAAACGTTGGAAGTCAGTATTCGTGAAAATGTCTCGAATGCCGTCATTACTGGACAGCTAAAACAGCTTAACGAAATTCTCAGCCGAGCGCTGCAAACGCCGACTAATCAACCCAGTTCTCCACCATCGTCTGATCCGCTTCCGGAAAACACACCCATGCCAAATTCGACATCCTCTGAGGCGGTTGGTGGGTCAACAGATGGGTTAAACCCCTCGCCATAAAACTGACGGTTCCGAATAATAACGTTCATCGTCAAGGAGCTAAATAAAATGGCAGTTGAAACGAATAATAAACCATTCCCAAAACCCCCAAAACTCAAACAAATTGGTGGTAGCCTGCTCACCTTCATCACCATCCTGCTCCTGTTGAATTTAGCGATTATTCCCAGCTTGGGTTCTCATTATCGAGATGTACCCTATAGTGACTTTATCAAGCAAGTCGAAGCGGGTAAAGTCGAGCGTGCTATTGTCGGATCTGAGCGAATTCAGTACACCCTCAAACCCGAACCTAACAGCCCTTCTGAACCTCCCCGCGTCTTCGTCACCACACCCGTAGCGATCGATCTGGATTTACCGAAGATATTAAGAGAAAATGATGTGGAGTTTGCCGCTCCGCCACCGGACAACTTGGGTTGGCTCTCAACAATACTGGGTTGGATTGTGCCACCTTTGATCTTTTTTGGCATCTGGGGGTGGCTGTTGAGTCGGAATCAGGGGGGAAGTCCAGCGGCGTTGACGGTGGGTCAGAGTAAGGCTCGAATCTACTCCGAAGGAAGTACAGGGATCAAATTTGACGATGTGGCTGGGGTGGATGAAGCCAAAGCCGAACTCCAGGAAGTGGTTGAGTTTCTCAGAGACTCGAGTCGCTATACCCAGATTGGTGCGAAAATTCCCAAAGGTGTGCTGCTGGTGGGACCACCGGGAACGGGTAAAACCTTACTGGCAAAAGCTGTAGCTGGGGAAGCGGGGGTTCCTTTCTTTAGTATTTCTGGTTCGGAGTTTATTGAATTGTTCGTTGGCGTGGGTGCCGCACGGGTACGAGATCTATTTGAACAAGCCAAACAACAGGCGCCCTGTATTGTTTTCATCGATGAACTAGATGCGTTGGGCAAATCTCGCGGTGGGAATAGTCCCTTCATTGGTGGCAATGATGAGCGAGAACAGACGCTGAACCAGTTGCTCACAGAAATGGATGGCTTCGATGCCAATAGTGGTGTAATTATTCTAGCCGCAACCAACCGTCCGGATGTGCTTGACCCCGCCTTGCGCCGTCCGGGGCGTTTTGATCGCCAAATTGTGGTAGACCGACCGGATAAAATCGGGCGGGAAGCGATTCTCCAGGTTCATGCTCAGTATGTGAAGCTGGCTGAGGAGGTGGATTTGGCGAAAATTGCGGCGCGAACCCCAGGGTTTGCTGGGGCTGATTTGGCGAATCTGGTGAATGAGGCGGCTTTGCTAGCCGCACGTCAGCATCATGCGGCGGTGACGATGGCTGATTTTAATGAAGCGATTGATCGCGTGATTGCTGGATTGGAGAAAAAATCCCGTGTCCTCAGCGATATTGAGAAAAAAACGGTTGCCTATCATGAAGTGGGTCACGCCCTGGTGGGTTCTTTAATGCCCGGTGCTGGAACGGTTGAGAAAATTTCAGTTGTTCCCCGTGGTGTCGGCGCTCTCGGCTACACTGTGCAGTTGCCGGAAGATGACCGCTTTTTGATGATGGAAGATGAAATTCGGGGACGAATTGCCACGCTGTTAGGGGGGCGCTCGGCAGAAGAGTTAATCTTTGGCAAGGTATCGACGGGTGCTGGCGATGATATTCAAAAAGCCACTGACTTGGCGGAGCGTTCGGTTACGCTTTATGGTATGAGCAAAAATTTAGGAGCGATCGCGTTTGAGAAGAGTCAACCCCAATTCTTGGAGGGGTGGCAAAATCCTCGCCGTTCCGTTAGTCCCAAGGTGGCTGAGGAGATTGACCGAGAGGTGAAGGTTGATAACAGACAGCCAGTATGATACTATATGGTCATATTGGCTTAAATTTACTCAGATTGGCGATATTCCTTTGAGAGAAGCCGTTAAGCGACTTGGATTACATAAAAACACGAAGCAGGAAGTAGGCAGATAA
>NZ_JAVJUO010000090.1:0-18336 GCF_040220555.1 Coleofasciculus sp. C1-SOL-03 | reverse complement strand
GTACAAAATTAGGTTCGGTCAAGCTAACTTCTAAAAGCCGAAACGCCCGATTTTTCGTTCTCACTCTTCCTTGTCTACTGGTCTACCTGTCTTCCTTGTCTTACCTCAACCCCAATCTTAAAAAACCTACCCTTATGAGCCTACAAGAGGGGGGAGGACAGAGGATGCTTCGCTTTTTGTTGCACGGGGGAAGCCAAAGGATACTTCGCTTTTTTTGCACGGGGGACGGCGATAGCCGGGGGGTTTATTCGTTGCACGAGTACAGAGAAATGGTATGACGCTCCTGTGCATGTCTTGTCCAAGCAATCTGCATTTCTGTGTCTTGTCCTCATCGAGTTCCCAAGCTTTTAAATAGTCTGCTAATTCTATAAAATTGCGCCGGATTCACATAGTATATAGTCTTGTATCGCATATATTGTACTTCAACTTGACGTGTATTTTGTAGTACAATAAGCTTAGGAAGGTTGCCAACAGGGAGACACAGAGGGCAACAATTCTCAGCCAGACGGCGGCGAAGCGATCGCTAATCAAGTTATGCTAATCAAGTTATAGCGTTAATCGCACTCTGTTTGGGACTATCTCCCCAAAAATTTGAACAATCAACCATCAACCATGAACCATGCAACAGGTAACCCGGAGACTACATGAAAACGATTTCAAAGATAACGTTGATTGCCTTCTTATGGATTACCGTCATCAACTCCGGAACATTGGGTGTTCTAGATACAGAACTCAGGTTGCAAATGGCTCATAGTTGGTGGACAGGAACCGAAGAAGTACAAGTTGCTCCCGATTATAAACCCAGAGGACGAACCGACATCCGGTTAGGAGTCGTCGGCGTTGGGGGTAAGCGTTACATCGCCTATGAACCGGGACAGTCTATGCTGATGCTTCCGGGTGACTGGTTGGGAACTCAGCTTCATCAATGGTTTCCCCTATTACCCGCCAAGGATTTTCGAGCTTTAGTTGTCAGTCTGTTAATATTTATTCCTTTAAATGTGGCGGTTGTCGTCTCCTGTTTCTGGTTGCTCAGACTGTTTAACTTTGAAGAACGAATCGCGGGTTTAGCGAGTATTGCTTGGTTACTGGGGACAACAGTTTTGCATTACTCTCAAGTTCATCACCAGAATAATCAAGTCCTGCTGTTTGTCACTCTCGGTTATGCTAATGCACTGGCTTTCCTACTGCGCCAAAACCCTCGTTTTCTGATCGGGAGTGGATTATCACTGGGGGCGGCTATGCTGATCCGGGTAACCAGTGCTATTCATGCCTTAACTGTAGTCTTATTCTTATTTGGCTGTGCTGCTTATCAAAATCGGAATACGCGCAAAGTTCTCAAGGTCATCGGATTGTGGATTCTCGGTTTTATTCCCTTGGCGTTCCTCGGACGCCTATTGGATTTCATTCGCTATGGTAATTTTTTAACCCATGGGCAAAGTTTACTTTTGCATCAAATAAACCCCGAAGCCAATTCATCGAATGCCGCTAAAATTGGTATGCCTGATGAGTTTTCTAGCAATCGATATCCTGGACTCTGGGGCGTGTTTTTTTCGCCAGCCAAAAGTTTTTTTATCTATGATCCATTATTCCTACCGGGCTTGGTGTTAGCGATTAGATTTTGGCGGAGACTTTCTCCTTACCTACAGTGGTATCTGGTGACGGGAATCCTCAACTTGGGTATCCATATCATTCTCACCAGTCGTCTCGGTTTCTGGCACGGGGATAATGCTTGGGGGGCAAGGTATCATCTGACGTCTGTTCACCTATTACTTATTCCCCTGACTGGTCTGTTTATCCAGCATCTTCTATCGACTAAAGGGGTAAAGGTGTGGCTACTACGAGGAATCCTCACATTAGCGATTCTATTCCAAATTGCGTCGGTGGCAATGCCGATGAACTTAGAAATTTATCAAGCTAGAGTGGGAATGCCGGGGTCTCGGCTTGAATTCCGCATTGGTCAGCGTTTGATTAATATTGTTTGTTTGAGCAACGGCTCATTGTCTAAGTTTTGCGTCAATAGTAATCCGGACAAGAGACCCTATTTAAAACATTTGAATCACCTCAACTTTCTCCCGTTTACTCTTCGTCAAGAGGCTGCCGATAATCCGGCTTTAGGTAAACTTTCCCTAGTTTTATTGATCGTTTGGGGATTGGTATTAATTCTAGCTATTGGTACAACAGTATGGTTCTGTGGTTTTGGGTAAGTCACAAGCACAGAATTAGTTTAATCCTCTTTAACTAATTAATAGCAGTCCTCCGTCGAGCAACCCGAATTGAACACAAATGCTCAAATCCTGGCTGGTTGGCGGAAACGAATTAGTGTAGCCACAAACCACGCTAAAGCCAGAGGAAGAACTGGATACCAAATCGTTCTCCAATTAATTAGACCATTCAAATGAAACAAAGTACGGATTCCTAAGTCACTGTGCCAGAGCAAGCCCAAGATAGTCGCTAAAAAGAGCGCTATAAACGTTAACACCTTTGGCGATACCGTAGGCTCGCCCAATTCTTGCCTGTGAGAGGGAAAGAAAAAATCTTTAATTACCTGCCAGTCAATAAATAGGCAATATCCGATTAAAATAGGCGTAGTAGTTACCACTAGCCAGAGCGCATTAATGGCATGAAATATCAGCGCCATTGATACAAGCAGATCTCTTACCTTCCGATTGATCACAGACAAAAAGAAAAAGGTTTCAAAAACAAGTGTATTGATATGTGCCGCCAGGTATATTAATGGCATTTGAGAAATAAAGGGAGCCAACCTATTTAAAGGTAAATTGTATATTACCGCCTCAATATTTCTATTGAGAAAAAAGTTAGCCATCATATCAGAGTGCCTAAGCCAGGCACCTCCAAAACCCATCTTAAAAACTGCCGAACCGAAGAATAAGATTGAAAAGACGATAAGCAGGGCGCGAGCAGGCAAGAAATAGTCCCAATTAGAAGCGTGAGGATCAACCTGAGTTCCACTTTTGTGTCTCCTAAGCATTGAGTCTATCGAGTATGTGTGTCCCCAAGCGTTAATGATAGACATGAAGAAGGGAATATAAAATATCATAGGTAGCAACGTTCTTTTCCCATCTACAGCCGCCGATAATGCTTCCAGCAAGCCGCCAATTAACAGGACAGAGACAGTCGCCATTCTTGTTTTATAGCCAAAAGCCAACAAAACCAATGCAGCAACCAGGAATGACTCAAGGGTATGGAAGAAGAGTGGCGATAGGGACATACCAAAATCCCTAAATATATATCTGACTAGATAAACTCTTTCCTCCACGTAGAAACTCGGAAGTCCACTTAGAAAATCCGCAGAATGTACACTCAGATGCCACAAATAAAACAAAGAGTATAGGATTCTAAACAAGCCTACTCTGCCCGCCGCATTAACTTCAGGTTGAGTAAACCAGGCGTTTATGCTTGCGTTCACGTTCCGAACTATGCTGAAAGCTGGAATTTTTCTCATATTAATTCTTCTCGGCAATATCTTCTCTGGAAAAGCTATCCAACATAACTTCAGAGGTGGGAGCCTGTAATTGGATAGGAGGAACCTCTAAAGGCTCAACTTGATAAGAGAGCTTCCAAGCTTGAATCGTTTTAATGTCAGAGTTGGTATTAAGTAAGTTTGAAATAGCACGCATTAAGTATCTTCGACTCGCGTCCCTTAAACTAACATCTTCGTTATCAAAAGCCTGTTCGACAATATCATGGGCAAGGCTGTCGCGGGGTAGCGTCAAAACCTGTTCAGGTTTTACCACATGAAGATCGCCTGTTGTGGTGTAAACCCTAAGTTCTATAGCAGAAACAGATGGTTCAGGTGGACGAAATCGCGCTGAATATCCACTGTAGAGCGCCCAGGACACTATGGGCCACGTTGATTTTCGTTTCCCGACAACGAACATCCCCAATACGACAATTAGCAGGAAAATTTTTATCAGTCGTAAAGCTTGTAGGGGGTTGGAGTTGCTTGCGTATCCGGGTTCCGAAGTTGTTTTATTTTCCATTGATTTAGATGCGCTATACTCCCCTGTTTAACTATTATAATGTATTGGTGATTACCTCTATTAATTAGGTTTTATTCCGATATATAAATTTTCATTGTCGCGAAGACCAAATTTTTTAAAGTCAGCTTCAGACAATTCATTCGCATAGTTTTTCTTGATAACCTGAAACCCACATTCCTTTAAGCGATCTTCATAGTCTTGACCGTACCATCTCACATGATCTTCCTGACCAAAATGTTTCAATCTGTCTTTTGGTAAGGTTATTGATTCATCCTCATAGGTTTCCTTAAGTTTGGACTTTATCGGCACCATAAGTGATGCCCAACCGCCGGGTTTGAGAATCCTTAAAAGTTCACGCATCGCTTTGCGGTCATCAATGATATGTTCTAAAACATGATTACATAAAATAATATCGAATGTATTATCCGGAAAGGGAATGTTAGTAATATCTACCTTGACATCCACAAAAGGCATATTTAAGTCAGCCGTCATATAGTCCAGATTTTTGTGTTTTTTGAATTGTTTTTTAATAATTGATTCTGGCGCAAAGTGGATAATTTTCTGCGGAGATATCCAATTTTTTTCTTGTTCTTTTAGGAAAAGCGACAATAGGCGATGCCTCGGGAATGCAAAACATCGGGGACATATAACATTCTGATAGGTTTGGCTCCAGTCAATCCATTCAGCACAGTAATTATTACAAGCTGGACAAAAAAGTGTCTGATCATCTGGTTCACCTAGAAATTGAGATTTAAGTATCCCTTGGCATCGTTGTGCTGCGATTCTCAATTGTCTGCTTATCTTGATATAGGTTTCTTGATTCACAAACATGATTCTCAACTCTGACGTTAATTAAACTTATGATACAGAAAAAGCTTTAAGTAAGTTTGATCGTTAGTCACAGGCGGTTTTTGACAGTTGACGTTTAGCCGTTGACGTTTGAGCTGATCGTTCCCAGAAAAAACCCACGACATTGGCTACCTGTGACAAGAAAAGCAGGACAGTAAGTAATAGACCCGGTTGTTTGGATGATTGTGAAAATGGATAAATCAGTAGGTTGGAATAAAAGGAGAACGGTTCTACCTTAATCTTGTCTAAGTTACGTTTAGCACGGAGTTGGTGAAAGTGGAACGCACCCCGACCATAATTGAAATGCTGTCGCCAAAAGCGTCGCAGTGTTAAGTGATGAGCATGGTAGACTTGGGCTTGTGGGGCGTAAATCATTCGGTAGCCATGGTTTAACCAGCGATCGCACCATTCCCGATCCTCTCCCGCTGCTAGGGGAAAGGTGGTGTCGAAGCCGCCTAACTGATGAAACGTTTCTTTGGCAAGGGCGAAGTTGTTGGAGGCGAAGAAGGTGGCTTGATTAGGATCGGTGTTGTAGTAGTCGTAGAGGTAATCAATCAGTAACTGGCTAGCGGTTGAAAATAGGTTATCTGGAAGCGCATTAATGGCTCGACCTCCAATCAAGCTGTCGGGTGCTGCGGTAAAGTGATTCGCCAGGACTTTTAGCCAATCGGGATCGGGTGTACAGTCATCGTCGGTAAAGACGAGGAACTCCCCTTTAGCCTTAGCTGCACCTTTGTTCCTCGCCGTTGCTGGACCCGCGTTAGATTGGGTAATCAAGGTAATATCTAGCTGTTGGCGAAAGGGAGTAACCACAGGTTCCATGGGCGTATGGCTACCATCGTCAACCACGATCACCTCGAAGCGATCGCGGGGATAGTCTAGTTGAGTGATAGCTTCTAGGCAAGTCGCTAGCCGCTCAGGACGATTATAAGTCGGAATAATAATTGTAAAAGTATATACCATAAAACTTTGTATGTAATTTTGTTAAAAATAAAGCTTATTAGCTCAAATGCGACTTCATAAATTCATAAATTTCTATATCGGGTTGACAATTTTCTTGAATTACCTCTAAAATATGAGGCTCAACTTGAGGTTTTGCTACAGGACTTTTGTTTTTATAAGGAATCCTTAGAGTTAATCTAAACTGCTGCTTAAAGCGTAGCTTAAAGTCTTCTAAGTTTTCTAGTAAACCTACTAAATCAAGCTTTAAAAGATTTTGCTTAGCCATCTCAATTCGATGTGAAAGATTATTAAAATCGTAATCTTTCTTGAGAGGGAATCCAGAAAAATAGTTGAGATAGAAGTGTCCAAGCCTAATCCCTCTATTAGTCTTTACAAAATCAGAAAGATTTAAATCGACATAGGAACCGCCTGATTCCTTGTGGGAATCGAAAAAGTAGGCGGAGATATATCTTTTCACCGGGTCTCGAAGAAGTGTGATATAAGCATATTTATGGGAATAGCGTTGCCAAATTTCGTGGTTGAAGTGAGTGTGTCCCGATATATAGGATACATCTCGATTCATGGCGTCTAAGATCAAGCCATCTCGCAACAAGTATGTTCCTTTCTCAACACATGGAACAGACTGATAAAGCAATTTTGCCATTGCTCTCGTCTGTATAGGATCAATGCGATAAGACTGGCGACCATAATGTCTTTGTATCGCTAAATTTACAGAAGTTCCCCCTGTCTTGGGAACGTGGATGAAAAAAATTCGGGGTTTCTGAGAAAATAGATTCAGTAACATAGCACTGCACTAAAGAGCTAAAAGATGTAATTGGCAAATTATTGAGTTACAGCTCTCTTCATTTCCTGCTGTGTTGATGTCATCTCTAGCAAATGCTGACCAAGGCGGCGGGCGAGTGCCAGGATTGTAAAGGTAGGGGAGTAGGAAGGTCCAGTGGGAAAAACGGCTGAACTGGCTACATAGAGATTATCAGTCCCGAACACTCGACAGTTTGGGTCAACAACTCCCTCTTCGGGTCTACTCGCCATACGGGTAGTACCCATTTGGTGAGCAGCATCGGTCATGTTCTCTAAACTGGGCAGATCATTTCCAAAGTCAAAGGTTCCCAACCCAACTGCTGCAAACCGCTGGGTTAACAGTTCCAGAGTCTTCGCCATCGAACGCCGATCTTGGTCAGTGAAGCACCAATCAACCTCCAGCTTGTGCTGACCGAGTGCGTCAAGTTCGCTTCCCAGCTTAACGCGACTGCCTTTATGCGGAACCTGCTCAGTGACAAACTTAACTCGATAGGCGGAGACAATGCCGTTCCCATCCCGGCAAGCCGAACGATTCCAGAACCTTCGCCGCAGTCGCCCGATTCCCTTTGTATAGAGTGGTTTCAGATAGAGGACATGCTCAAGCAGTTCATGCTCTTGCTGAGTTGCATCATCTAGAGCAAAACAGATACAGAAACGTGGCTTGGGAGCGTATTGCAACTCGTGGGCATATTCTCGAACGAGATGACCAGGGCGTAGAGATCCGGTATGGTGTTTAGGATGGTCAGTATAAAAGCGACCAACCAGGTCATGCTCATTGCCGATTCCACTGGGAAGTTGGCGGTTGGAGGCGAGGAGGAGGCGTGCGGATTCAAATGCTCCAGTTGCAAGGATGATATGCTGACCTTCAACGATAAGTTCTTTACCCTCAAGAGAACGGCAAACAACGGCGTTCACCCGTTGACAGGAAGCATCGAGTTTTAATTCAGTTGCAGTCGCACCTAAGATAACGTGTAAGTTTGGCGAGCGACGCATATCTTCACCAAAGCGCACTGCTGTGCGTGTCGGTGTCTGCTCCCAATAGAAGCTGCTCATTTTTAAACCACCTGCCGCAATCTTGGCGCGAAGTTCTGCAATTTCAGGACGAACGGCTTCTGCCTCTAAGTCCCCGAAACCATAATCTTTTGCGGCTGAGCGGTAGTGTTCCAAGAGATCGGTATAGCTGAGGGGCCAACCGCTATTAGCCACCCAAGGTCTACCATCGAAATCAGAGGGTTGCAGATATTTCCATTTCCCTGTCCAAACGTTACTTGTGCCACCAAACTGACGCACGCGACTGACTCCGCGTAGCTCAGGTGGAAGGTAGCGATGGTAATAAGAGTTGGGATTTAACTCGCGATGGCGTTTACCCAGAAATGTTACATCATTTAATGCCTGGATCGAGGGGTCGAACTGGTGACGCCCACTTTCTAGAAGCACTACTTCTCGACCATGACGTGCTAGGTAGGTTGCCACCTCAGAGCCGGCAATCCCGGAGCCAATCACAACCACCTGTGCTTGTAGCTTCGTTTGCTCACCCATTTCCAGGATATCGGTAATCATAAAACCTCCATTCTTTATTCAATAAAACTTAGTTGCACAGAACGTTAAGAGAGACGCGATCGCGTCAAACCAGGAACCGTTAGCGGAGCCTAGTCAATCGAGATAAACTCGTCCTCAGACTCAACCCTAAAATATGAGTTGGGTGAAGTTCTAACGCCCAGAGTAAATGGGTGAGCGCCGCTTTTTCTTGTCCCATTTGATAAGATGTCCAAGCTTGCTGATAGACAAATTCAGAAAACATTTTTGGATGGGCTTTAAAGATGTCTTGATGTTTTTCAATCAGGCGATAAAAACTTTCTTGACGGAGGTTTGGGTCGCGAGAAACTCTAGTCTGCTGATCCCGCAGTAGCTGGTAGGTAACAATGGGTAGACCAATAATTGTGCAAACCAAATTAAGTCGCAAGAATAACTCCGTATGGACGCGAGAGCGAAACGATTCGTCCCATCCACCAATTTTATTAATCACTTCCCGCTCAACGACTAACGTTTGTTTAGTATTATAGGACTTACTGGGTTCCAGATTTTCTAGAGAAAAATGACAACCTTTGATCCGAATCGGTGGAGGTATACGTTGTATCAGGACGTCCCGATTCAAGTTAACCACCTCAATTCCGGAAATAACACCGACTGGAGATGGATGGGTTGTTTTTGTCAAAGCGTCGAGAGAAACCTCTACCATCTGAGGTAACAAACAATCATCATCGTCTAAATAAGTAATCCATTTTCCTCTAGCCATCTCAGTTCCCACATTCCGTGCTGCTGCACCTCCTCTAGACGTTTTCAAGTTAATAATCTTTAGTCGAGGATCAGGAGATAACTCGACAGGTTTTAGAGATCCATCATCGACAACGATCACTTCAATATCTGGTTGCGTTTGGGTTAAGGCACTTTTGACAGCATACGGCAGCAACTGGGGGCGATCGCGTGTGGGAATTACAATACTAACTAAGGGGGAACTCATAACAGCAGGGTTTAGTATTTAAAAATAGTTTTAATTTTAACCAATTTATAGGCTCCATTTCTGTTGAATCATGTTTTCCTATTCATAAGAACCGTGGACAAAAAATATATTTGGCTTTTCCCCTGTTACTATTTTTATTTTTTACCCTTGGCTTTTTTATTCAAATTGTCCCTTTCAAGAAGTCTAATTTCGCGACTTTACTTTTGGACAACTTGCCAATTTCTGGGCTGATAAAATAAACATCGGCTGGTTGTTTTGCTGGGTTCTACGGCAAATCGAAAGGATTTATATTTATCCAGAGACATCACCCCTCTCCTTATATAAACTTTAGCATTGTATTTTCCTGGTATTAAACCACAATAAGGCATTTGCATGTGGATTTCAACCTTGCCAGGATAAATCTCTAAACACTCATTATCAAGATCTGAAGTAATTGATAATACCCGTTGATCGCCACCCGATAAGGATGTAATTACGATCCCCACATTCACATTATCTAGAAACCGAGAAGCGTTGCAGGTCAAGCATAAATAAGCAGGCTCACCTGTTTTTAGCGTTTCCAAAAGCTGATCCTGCTCATTTTTAAAACAAATCGATACAATATCTAGTCCCAGACTTTCCGTTTCTGATTTTTCGGGTAAAACGATTAAACCTGACGTTGGACTCGTTCCGGCTAAACAAAGATCGGCTTCATAGTGTTGAATTACGGCTTCAGTTTCGCCGTTATCAATAAGATTACCTTTTTTTAAATAAATAGCCGATTCGCAAACATTTAAAATATTGTAGGGATTATGAGAAACCAGCATAAACGCTGTTCCATTTTCTTGCAATTGTGCCAATCGATGATGGCACTTCATTTTAAATTTAATATCCCCAACCGCTAATACTTCGTCAATTAATAAAATTTCCGGTTCAATATGAATGGCACAGGCAAACCCTAATCGTGCAGCCATACCCGAACTATAAGTTTGTACAGGTGCATCAATCGCATCCCAAATCTCGGCAAATTCTATCACCTGATCGAATTTTGCCTTAATTTCTTGAGTCGATAACCCCAAAATTGACATATTGGCATAAATATTCTCTCGTCCTGTTAGAATCGGATTAAATCCGGCACCTAGGGCAATCAGAGGTGCTACCCTTCCCCTAACTTTTACCGAACCCGAATCAGGCTTTATCAAACCACTAATAATACGAAGCAGTGTACTTTTTCCTGCACCATTCGCACCGACTAAACCCAGCGCCTCGCCTCGCCGTAACTGAAAGCTAACATCATTTAACGCCCAAAATTCATGAGGACGTAACACTTCACTCTTGCGTCGTCCCCCGACTAAATCAGTGGTGATATCTTGCACACCATAAAATAAAGAGCGCTTTAAGTCGCGACAAAACTTCTTAGAAACCCCATCAACAGAAACAACCACATCACTGTCGTCAGCATGAATGGGACTTTCTTTATCTGTATTCTCAGGAATTGTTCTAGTCATTATGAACTTACCCGCTCAATTACATAAGGCATTGCCAGACGAAATGCCACCCAGGTTAGTAGTAATCCCACAAACGTGACGATACTAACTACCCAAAAGCCGGAAGCATCGGATATCACTCCCGTGGTTGCTAATTCCCTAGTTGTCACCAGTAACGGAGTCACAGGATTGAGTTTCACCAACACACTAAAAGCACCTTCGGTAGGAACGGGATAAATTACAGGTGTGATAAATAGCCAAAATCCGGTAATCATAGACAATGCCTTAGATACGTCTTGATATAAAACGCCTAAAGGAGAGAGCAACGTACCAACGAATGTTCCCAGCATAATCAGATGAATCAATGCCACGGGTGCCAAAATTACTGTCCAACTGACTGGAATGCGAAACCAGAGAAACAACGCCACAATTAATATTAGTTTAATCGCAAAATTGAATAAAACCTCTCCGACTTTGGCTAAAATAATTGCCTCTCGCGGAAAATTGACTCTAGCCAGCATTGGCTTGGCAGTGATTACCGCCTGCACCGGACCATTGAGTGCTTCCAAAAACGTCTGCCAGAGTGTCATACTAAACATAACATACGCTGGATAAGGCAGATCCGTCTGCCCCACTTGGATAACTTTGGCTTCTCCCGCCAATGTAAAGCCTGCTGCCATCAGAATTGGGGGTAGAAATGCCCAAGCAATGCCTAGAAATGACTGACGATACTGAGCGCTGATATTACGCACCAGCAGTCGCCAAGCTAGTTCTCGTGACGCCAGTAAGTCTTGCCACATTAGTTTGCCAAGCTGCACCGGACGCCTAAGCATACTCTCCGGTGTGTAAACAACTTCTGGCAACGGATTAAACTTCATAGAAGTAGGTGGAATTAACGTTAACAGTGGGGATCGTCATTTGTCAAAACACTGATTTCACGGATTGATTGGAGAGATTGGGGTAGGGAAGTGAGAGCTTATTTATACACTGATTACACCGATAAGTTTGTTCTCTATCAAGATATTTTTTTCATTTGTCATTCGTCATGCTTTGAGTCAGAATTCTTTTAGGGGTAGCAAGTGGTTAACGATTAGCCGGACTTGAGACTAAATTTTGAGCAGGCGGAGAAGTTAACTGTTGCTGCCGTTTTTGTTCCTTGGCATGACGAGCGGTTAAATAGCGATTCAGGCGATGATCAAACCACATCAACACCTTCTCTAGCTTTGGGCTATAGAGTCCAAAGGTTAACCGGAAAATAATCGGAGCAACGATACTCATTTTGCGTCGCCAGCCCAGCTTTTTGTATTTAGTTGTAAAGTAGCCATCTTCAGCTAAATTCCACTTGTCTCGCAGGCGGTTGAGACTCGCCAATGTCCAATCGTCACTCCAGCGCAGCATGTAGTAGTGCAAATCACCCCACTCCGAGGGAGAACCCGGTACGTAGGTAACCACACACGCTGGCTCAAAGTAAACAGAACCTCCAACGTCTCGCACACTCAGGCAAAAGTCTAAATGCTCTTTGGTATTCAGCATTTGCTCATCCAATTGCCCGATTTTATCGAAGATAGATTTGCGGACGAGAACGCAATGAAATTCAGCCAATTCTGTTTCTTGGCGCTGTAGTTGCGACTGATTTTCTTTGACGGATTTGCCTTGGCTATACATTTTTTCCCGTAGACGCCGTCGTCCGATTTTATCAACCCAAATATGAGATTCGCCGCCAGCAAAGTGAATTTCTTCATGGAGGGGTTCGTATTGACACATCAGAGGTCCCACTACGGCTGCACCTGTCTCTTGGGCACAATTGATCAGCGCTTGCAGCCAACCAGCGGTGACAATCACGTCGTTGTCCACGAAGACAAGATAGGGTGTATCAACCTCTGCCAAGCCTATATTTCTGG
Organism: Coleofasciculus sp. C1-SOL-03; assembly: GCF_040220555.1. NCBI lineage: Bacteria > Bacillati > Cyanobacteriota > Cyanophyceae > Coleofasciculales > Coleofasciculaceae > Coleofasciculus > Coleofasciculus sp. C1-SOL-03. The sequence continues at coordinate 5,834 of NZ_JAVJUO010000090.1, read as the reverse complement.
CTTGATTGGGATAGAGATAATAGTCTTTACGAATCAGCGTGAACTGTTTTTCTGCGGCTTTTGTCTCTAAGTAGTGGCGAATATGAGTCGGTGAATTGCCATCAACATAGACCAGTTTGAACGGGATCTGGGTATAGTCGTAAATGCTTTCTAGAGATCGAGGAGCGCAGCTAAATCGCTCACGCGGGACAACAACGATGGTGACAATGGGTTCGGTCATAATTAACTCCTATCTTGACTAACTATTTTTGTCTGATAAACTTACTTTTTTGGGGGAATCAAGGATGGCTAGGTTCCATGAGGGCGGGTTGCGATCGCACCGCTAAATCATCCGTGTCTAAAAGTCGCTGATAAAGCTGCACCAGCTTGTCATTTAATCGATGAATATCATAGTGCTGCTCGACATAAGCGCGTCCCGCTTTTCCCATCTCGATCCAGCGCTCCGGCTGTTCAATCAAATATCCCAGCTTTTCGGCTAATGCTTCGGCATCACGCTCAGGTACTAAAAAGCCAGAAACGCCATCCTCAACTAGCTCTGGGATACCACCATGATACGTACTAATCACAGGTAATCCCATTGCCATTGCTTCCTTGAGGACATTAATGGGTGCATCCTGATTTCCATCTTGAGCCGTGATGCTAGGAGCGATAAAGATGTGAGATTGTTCGAGAATATCAATAATTTCCTGTTCGTTTTTCCAACCAACTAACTTGATGAACGATTCGGCATTAAGCTGCTGAATAACTGTTTGCAAGTGTTCCTTTAGAACACCATCTCCAATGATTTTGTATTCTAGTTTAGGATAAACCTGAGCCTGTTGAGCTACGGCACGGATGGCGTACTCAATTCCCTTCTTCTCCACCAAACGTCCTGTTGTGGCAATACGAATGATTCCGTCAGCGCTTAACTGACGGGGAATAAATTTAAATTTACGACAATCTAAGCCAGAACGGTGAACCGCCGTGCGTTCAGGATTTCCGCCTAACTGAATCACGCGCTGCCGAAAAAACTCGCAGTTTGCCAGAAAAAAATCGCCGGATTTGAAGATCTCATCATAGACGCGATTACCCTGCTCTTGGACATATCGGCTAATATCATGACCTCGAAACATGACAATCAGCTTTGGCGTTGGCTGTAAAACATTTTTGAAAAACATTCCTCGATAGCCTTGCGTCCCAAATTGACAATGGATAATGTCATACGGTTGCTTATTGAGCAAGGAAATGGCAGAATACATTAACCATAAACTAGCGGCTTGTAGTCCATATTGGCTAATATTTAAAGATTTCAATAATAATCGAGGCGATTTATAAAAATTAACAACAAATAATCCGATACCCTTGAGAACCCGCCAAATCAGATTATCAGGAACTTGAATAAGTTGATAGGTTCGTTCTAATAATCGATAAGTTTCAACATCGGGATGTACTTTTACTGTATTTTCCAGATGATCGGCATAAATATCGACCTCATGACCTCGATCAATCAAACCAGTGATCTGGTTCAAAATAAAGGTCTCTGAGAGAACTGGGAATTGACAGACAATAAATGCGATTCTCATACCGATGCCATAACTCAGGGTTTCCAGGAACGTGTTGACTGTTTCAAATAGGCTTATCCTCCTGCTTAATAAAGGTTACCAATTATCCCCGGTTAGGAACACCACCCAATTTAAGGCGAATTTTTTCTAAAGCGCTGATTGATCGAACGCCTAAAAATACCCAGCACACGGTAAATCGTTGATTCCAATTCGTCAAACGAGAATCGCGAAAGGCGCTAATCATAAAGTTAATCGGAGGAATCAAATCCTCGACGAGGAGTCGCGCAAACATCTTATTGCGCTGGATAAAAGAATGCTCAGGCAGAATGAAACGGTTGTAAATTCCTCCGGCTAATCGTGCTGTACGGGTGTAAAGTTGCTTAAACGTGCGGCGAGCCGGATGTGCGACACACACTTCATCAGCATAAACTTGCTGGTAACCCGCCGCATAAACTCGCTTTCCCCAATCGATATCACCATTAGAACGGAGGCTAGCATTAAACAGTCCCACCTGATCAAAGATGCGACGAAACGTAAACAAATTGGCAGTTGCTGCGCCTTGATACTGTTCTAGAAGTCGCTGTTGAGGGAAAGCCGTAATACTCTCGTACAGCTCAACTGGAGTTGCTTGTTGGGGATTTTGAAAAAAGAGTTCTACACAACCCGCCACTAAACCACAATTGGGTACATTCAGTAAACGATGGAGTCCTGATTCCAACCACTTGGTATCGGGAATACAGTCAGCATCGGTAAAAGCAATCACCTCACCTTTCGCCAAGGATATCCCCTTGTTCCGAGCCGCATAAGAACCGGGAGTGCTTTCATAAGCCGCGATCGCGTGACTAAATTGAGCGACTACCCCTTTAATATCTGCTGTTTCATCTGATGCATTATCGACAACAATCACTTCATATCCTGTTTTGGGATAGGTCTGATTTTCCAGAGCCTCTAAACAAAGTTTCAGACGCTCGGCGTCATTATAGACGGGAATGATGATGGAAACAAATGGATGAGAATGAGATTCCATTTCCTTGGCGAGAAAGCGGTGATTTGTTATCAATGAACTCTTTAGGGACAGGCGGTTTATAGTCTAGAAACCTGAGTCGGGGCGGGTTTAGTCACATCTGGATGCAACCGAAAAGATAGTGGTGAAACCCGCCCCTACACACTCAAAACTCAAAGTTTGTTTACTTTGTCACAAGCTGTCGCTGGGGCTTTTTGGACTCCTCTGTGGTAAATTCCTCGTGGTAAGACCGCTCAACATTAACATTCCACAAATCGTGATTTTCACCCAGGATGTTTTTCACGGCTAACATTGCTGTCAGCATGGAATGGTCTTGATTGTTGTATCGGTGCATCCCGTTGCGACCGACTGTTTGCAGATTTTCAAAGGTCTGGATGTACTCTTGAATGACTTGAAGATGTTTACGGTATTCGCCATCATAAACGGGATAGGCTTTATGTTGACGGATAACTACTCCATCTTCAACATCACCCTCCTGAACGCCTAGATTGAGATTAATCACCTCACGAGTCGCTAACTCAATCAACTCGACATCCGACAATTCCCAAAGCGGATCACCTTCACTGCAAAAATATTCCATCCCCAAGCAGGTTTTACTCGGATCAGGCACCATCGCCGGACTCCAATTCTTGAAGTTTTGAATGCGTCCCACTTGGAATTCTGGGCTATGAATATAAATCCAGTTGTCGGGAAATAGGTCGGGCTGATTGACAATCAGTGAGACAATTAAAAAATCTCGATACTTTAGACCTTTTGCTGCTTCTAACACATGGTCAGGGGGCGGGGGGTCGAGTCGATACAGCAGGGCGGTTACAGGCATACTAGAAATGAAATGATCGCCTGTGAATTGCAGAGTTTCATCCCCTTGTTTTGCGGTGATACTCTTAATCCGCGTCCCTTCCCGTTCGATGCGAGTCACCGTTGTATGCAGATGCACCGGAGCGCCTTGACTCTCTAGCTTTTCCTGGCAACGTTCCCACATCATTCCCGGTCCCAAAACGGGATACTTAAATTCCTTAATTAAGCTTTTGGCATTTTGACTTTTGAAGACGGCATTGATCACCGCTCGTTTGAGAGACATGCCTTGAATACGCTGTGCTGCCCAGTCTGCGCGAATTTGGTTGCAAGGAATTCCCCAAACTTTTTCGGTGTAAGTCTTGAAGAAAATTCTATAAAGACGACGCCCAAAGCAGTCAGTCACCCACTCTTCAAAGGTTTCCGGTTCAAAATCAGGGTTTAATTTAGCGTGGAGTTTTGCCCGTAAGTAACTCACCAGAATTAGGCAACTTTGGATGATGCCAAGATTGGATAGGGCGTTGAACAGAGAAAGGGGATAGTTGTAAAACTTGCCCTGATAATAAATCCGGGACAGACGTGGGACTTTAATAAATTCGTCTGCCAGAATTTCATACCAAAACTGATCGACTTCGCCCACCTTGGTGAAAAAGCGATGACCGCCAATGTCAAAGCGATAGTCTTTGTAGGTTTCGGTGCGGGAAATCCCACCCACTTTATCTGCTTTTTCCAGGACGATGGGTTTAATTCCCTGTTTAAGTAGTTCGTAACCCGCTGTCAAACCAGCAGGACCGCCTCCAATAATTACCACTGGATGATGGGTCAAGGATTTGCCTCCTAATGCTTTATTATCTTCGATATGTAGAGGACTAGATGTAGAGGACTAGAAAGAATTGCCAATTACTAAAGAAACGAGAATTGAGGCACCGACTAATTCACGCGAAATTGACGCGAATATTTGTTGCTCAATTGCCAGCAAGTTGCCGGGGACGGTTTTCCAGGTTGGGATAGTCGGTTGATAGGTTTGCCAGTGGTGACGAACGAGTCCGATCGCAAAGGCTAATCCGCTATAAAAATAGTACAGCCAGTGCCAGGGTACGGTTTGCAGGGCAAATAGGAAACCGCGTTTTTGATAAAAGAATTGATAGACGGAGGCGTTGATTGCCAACAGCGCCAAACTCAATCCCGCGATGCCAACCCATGCAGCCGATACCCACCAAACGGCTATGAGTGCCGCTAATAAGGTATAGACCAAGACTACACTGATGCGGTTGGAGAGGTTGAGATTTAAATCATTGACCATTTCGCGATCGCGTAATATGATCGCTGTCCAAGGGATTGCTCGATAAAAGATATCCGCTCTCAGCAGGGAGTAGGTTCTCCAGCACTTCAGATGTTTGACTTGGATGGTTTTACGCAAGCCAATTTGATACCCTTGGCGTTTGAGCCGATTGCCTAATTCAATATCTTCTACACAAGGGAGACGATAACTCTCGTCAAAGCCGCCAATTGCTAAGAAAATATCCCGCCGGATTGCACCACAAGCGCCCCAGAAGGTTGAGGCGTCTTCTGATCCGGTTTGGTGGGTGTAGTGATGGAATAAATTTTTATACTGAGACAAGAAATTAGCTGCCCCCGGCTGATCATCGTAGGAGCCGATTAGGGCGGCGAGTTCAGGTTCCTGGTGGAAGGTTGTCGCCACTTGACCGATGGTGTTATTATGTATCTCTACATCGGCATCGACGAAGAAAAGAATATCACCGCTCGCTGCTTTAGCGCCTAAGTTACGAGCTTTCGCCGGTCCGCCAGAGGTGGGAACTCGAATTACCTTGGCACCAAAGTCTTGAGCTAATTGCCCAGATCCGTCAGTATCACCGTCGGCGACGACAATCACTTCCGATGGCTGGGGTGAGGCTTTCGCTAAACTGGAAAGGCAACGACGAAAGGCTTCGCCACCGTTATAAACAGGAATGATTACCGATATTGTCGGTGTTGCGGTAGAACGTGTCATCTGGCTCCTAGTCGTGGGGGTTGTTGGGGCTAGCTTAATAGTTAGCTTTGTTTACAGCATCCATCTGGGGTCAGATAGACAGTGTTTCTGGCACTCGGGTCAAGCTATATACCAGAAATCCTGAAGATATACTCTTCAAATCTTAATCAAGCTTTGGGGTGAGCGATCGCTCCTATTGATTTTCTTTACGGAATCTTCACGCAATTCGCGTATTTGAGGTGATTGTATGAAGTTTTCGTGAAGATTGACATTATGTAACGTCTGATACGGAAATAAAACTTAAAATAATTTAACTAACGGTTCAGAATAAACAATGAACCTTTGGGGGGAGGGCGACCCGATCGGATTGAGTGGACTACCGTGGCGGATTAATGCAGGCGGGTCGCCCCTACATGGACATTGACGCGGTGTGGGTCGCCCCTAAATGAAAGAAGACCAATCACATAAGATCAATCACATTTTA